>JAHEFH010000021.1 GCA_024640245.1 Paracoccaceae bacterium
TCGGTCTGCCGCTGGGGGTCTACCTGCTGACCCTGATGGAACCGGTCGTGTTCCGCTGGCTGGTGTCCTGCCTGTCGCTGGCGCTGCTGGTGCTTCTGATGAGCGGCTGGCGCTATCGCAATCCCCTGAATGCGCTGTGCACCAGTCTGGTGGGGGCGATGGGCGGCTTTCTGTGCGGCGTGGCAGCCTTGCCGGGGCCACCGATCATCCTGTCCTACATGTCCAGCCCGCGTCCGGCCGCGGTCATTCGCGGCAATACGATGATGTACCTGTTTCTGGTCGATATCATGACCTTCACGGTCTTTGGTCTGAAGGGGCTGCTGTTACTCTTGCCGGTCATGATCGGGTTGATCCTGACAGTGCCGTACATGGTCTCGGCATTGGCGGGGCAACGGATTTTCAACCCCGCAAAGGATCAAGCCTATCGCCGTGTCGCCTATATCCTGATCGGGATCAGCGCGGTTGCGGGCTTGCCGCTTTGGGATTAAAAACAGGGCATGCAACTGCACGAAATCACATTCGAGGGACAGCCACCGATTGACGGTTACGGTCCCGGATTTTTCCGCGTCATGGGTGAAGCCCACACCGGCGGCCTGTTCGTTAGCAAGGACGGTGCGCAAGCGTGGGACGGCTATTCCGATCTGGCGCCGCTGATCGCTTCCTGCGCTGACTATGACGTCATATTTGTCGGTACCGGAGCAGAGATCGCGCCTCTGCCGAAAGCCGTCCGCGCGGCGTTGGAAGAGGCGCAGGTTCCCTTCGAGGTGATGGGCACGCCGAGTGCGTGCCGCACCTATAACATCCTACTGTCAGAAAACCGCCGCGTCGCGTTGGCGGCGCTGGCGGTCTAGGGGTCTTACAGGGCCGGCAGAGGTCTGCCGGCCATCCATACGGATACCGGTATCGAGGCAAGATACAGGAAATTACCGATGATCATCGTCCGCCACGGAAAGACCACGAGGCACATGATCAGGCCTACTGACAGCAGCAGGACGAAGAACTGGTGTTCGCGCTTGATCTTGAGGTGCTTGATAGAAAAGGTCGGCAGGGTGCTGACGGCCAGCAGGCCGACCCCGATCAGATAGAGTACGGTCACGTTCTGGTGGCGTTGGAAGAAGCTCCAGTCCTCCATCCAGAACAGCATCGGCATCAGGGCAAGACAGGCAAGCGCCGGAGCCGGCACTCCTACGAAATAATCCGGTTTTTTCTCGGTCGGTTCGCTGTCGGTCAGGGCGACGTTGAACCGCGCCAGCCGCAGCGCGCAGCATACCGTGAGCACCAGAACGCAGAACCAGCCGGAGCGGGCATAGTCGGTTCCGGAAAAAATCACGTTGTAGATCAGGAAGGTCGGCGCGATGCCGAAATTGAAGAAGTCCGACAGGGTATCAAGCTCGGCGCCGAATTCGCTCTCGGCTTTCAGGAAGCGGGCGACCTTGCCGTCGGCGGCGTCCAGAAACACGGCGACGATGATCAGGTAAAGCGCCGCTGCGTAGCGACCCTCGAGGCCCGCGCGAACTGACAGTAATCCGACGCACAGGCCGAAAATCGTCACCAGATTGGGGATGAACCGCCGGAATGGTGTCTCGCTGCGTCTGCGTCTCTTCATATCTGTTTTCCGGTCAAGGACTGCTCCGGCGCATTCAGGTCCGCCAGCACCGTCTCTCCGGCGACTGCGGTCTGGCCGAGGGTGACCATGGGCTGTACGCCTTTCGGCAGATAGATGTCGAGGCGGCTGCCGAAGCGGATCAGGCCGAAGCGCTCGCCGCTTTCCAGCTTGTCACCTTCCTGCGCGAAGCACACGATCCGCCTCGCCACCAGACCGGCGATCTGGACGATGCCGATATCCTGTCCGCCGCCGATGTCGTAGCTGAGCGAATTCCGCTCGTTGTGCTCGCTGGCCTTGTCAAGCGAGGCGTTTACGAACTTTCCCTTGTGATAGACGATTTTCTTGATCGTTCCCGTGACCGGAGTGCGGTTCACGTGACAGTTGAACACGTTCATGAACACCGAGACCCGCATGCGCGGTTCGTCGCCCAGATCCATGTCTGCGGGCGGAACGACCTCGGTGATCAACGACACCACGCCGTCGGCGGGTGACAGGACCAGACCGGTCTTCTGTGGGACGCTGCGAACCGGATCGCGGAAAAAATAATAGCACCAGACAGTCAGAACCAGACCGGCCCAGAACAACGGTTCCCAGACCAGCAGCAACAGCAACGACACCGCCGCGAATATTGCCACGAACTTGCGGCCCTCGGGGTGCATCGGAACTGCGACGATTTTCATCATATCCATAGAGCGGGCATCCTGTCCTTGAAGCGGATTATAACAACGAGACTGCGACCGAGACCAGATAAACCCCGTTGGCGAGAAGAACGCACATCACCGCCAGCGACCCGAGGTCCTTGGCGTCGCGTGCGAATTCCGCCCAATCGGGGGACACATGGTCCACGATACATTCCAGCGCAGTATTCAGCGCCTCCGTCGCTATAAGGATTAAAATGAGTATTGTCGCGGTCAAAATTTGGAGTAGCGCAGCGCCGAAGACGAAAAGTCCGGCGAGAACCAGGATGATTGCCAGAACTTCGTGTCGGAAGGCGGTCTCTCCCCAGAGCCGCTTCAAGCCACCGATGGAAAACATCACCGCCGCAATCAGATGTTTCGGACCGTTCACACGAGCGGGCTTCGGGCGGGTTTCAGGTCGGTTTTCGGTCAGGTGAGCCTCCGTCTGCTATCGCCTTGCAAGGCGCGAATACATCCAGATCAGGATTGCGTTCTTTTGTCCGGATGTCCAGCATTCCCAGAACCGAGTGGAATAGATTGGCGTGGCTGTAATTCCGGGAGGCCCCGGCCTCGACACAGGTCTGGTCGATTCCGAACCGGGTTTTGTAACCCGGCGACATCCAGGCGAGCATCGGTACTTTGGTCTGGAACTCGGGCGCAAACAAATAGGGCGCGCCGTGGAGGAAAAGACCGCCTTCGCCGAGGGATTCCCCGTGGTCCGAGGCATAGAACAGGTTGGTGTCCAGTTGGTCCTGCTCCGCCAGCAGGTCAATGATATCGGCCAGAAAGTGGTCGGTATAAAGGATCGTGTTGTCGTAGGAGTTGACGATCTCTTCCTCTGTGCAATTCTTGAATTCAGCGGTCCGGCACGCTGGCTGGAACTTCTCGAATTCATCTGGATAGCGCAGGTAGTAGGTCGGACCGTGGCTCCCGATCTGGTGCAGGACCAGTACGGTGTCGCTTTTGATGTTCGCAATCGCCTCTTCGAGGTATTGGCGGTAGATCCCGTCGGTGCATTCGCCGCTGGCGCAAAATTCGGCGTTATCGGTATGGGTGAAATTGCGGACGGTGATCCGGTCGGCCAGCCCCTTGTCTCCGGTGTTGTTGTCCCACCATTCCACGTGGAAACCGGCATGGCTGAGCACATCCACAAGGTTCTCGTTCGAGACGCCATTGAAATAGGAATAGCTGTCCCGGTCGAATTTAGAGATCATGCAGGGCATCGACACGGCAGTGGCGGTGCCGCAGCTGTCCACATCACTGAAATTGATGATGTTCCGCTTTGCCAGTTCGGGATTGGTGTTGCGACCATAGCCGTCGAGGCTGAAATTCTGCGCGCGTGCGGTTTCTCCGATGACCAGAATCGACAGCACCGGCTTGGACGCGGACCGATAACCGTCGCCTTTTTGCGCATCGGTTCCGACTGGCATTACGACAATATTTGTGGATCTGGAGATCATCTTGATGTATCGGGCCGCGCCTGCAAGAGGCGCGCCAGGCTGATGACTGCCCAGCAGATCCTTGTGCTCTCGCGCGATCGCGGCATAGGTCTTGAAATTGGTCATCAGCAGCCCGCCTGTCAGCGCAATGCAAAGCGCGAACAGGCCAGAGTTGACTGCGAGCGCACGCCGGAAACGGGTTGGTGATAGACGTGTCCAGAAAACCGCAAGCGACGGGAGAATACCCCAGAGCGCAACATGCGAAACAAAGCCGATTGTGACCAGATGTTTACCCTCGGTAAAGGTGGTGGTGGCCACGTTCTGGATCATGTCGCGGTCGATGAACACACCGAGTGTGTCCATGTAGTAGGAAGTGATTGCCGACAGTATCAGCATAAAGGCCAGAAACGGCTTCACGATCCACCGGCTTCCGAGAAGGACGGCTATAGCGAGCATGAGGCAGTACATCGCGAGCAAGAGGATCGCGAGCTGTCCGGCATGGCCTGCAAACAGGGCTAAACCCTTGCTGAGAAAGGTATTGTTGTCGAAAAAAAGGACGAACGCCGTGGTGATCGCAATCAGGGTGACCGGGCTGAGCTGCGGCCGGAATCGACCCGTACGGGCAGTTTGCGACCGTTGAGGCTGTGCAGGGTGGGGTATGACTTCAAAACTCCAGTATTTCCGGCGCCAAAGGGTCCGGTACTCGCGGTTAACACATATGTGGCTGGTGCATTCTGCGCCGGCCGGCAGCTAGAATGTCGGTGGTGTGCAGGCGCTTACTACAACGCAGTCATTCTGGCCCACATTACGAAATCGGTGCGGCAGACGGCTGTCGAACATGTAGCCGTCGCCTTCGGCAAGTCTCTGCACCTTTTCGCCGACCGTGATCTCTATGCTGCCGCTGACGACGATGCCTGCCTCTTCACCGTCGTGGGACAGCAGTTCCGCGCCTGTGTCGGCGCCCGCCGGGTAGGTTTCATAGAGGACCTGAAGGGCGTGGTGCGAGGCATCGCCGAGTTGCCGCAGGGAAACCTTGGCCGAGGCCGAACCGTTCAGCCCGGCGTCCTGCGGCGCGATCTCTGTGAATTCCTCGGCTGTGTAGAAATATTTCGGGGTGTCGCTGCCCTCGAAGGACGAGAAGAATTCTGACATGCTCATCGGGATAGCATCGAGCAGGCGTTTCAGTGAGGCGATTGACGGGCTGGTCTTGTTCTTTTCGATCAGTGAAATCGTGCCGTTCGTCAGACCGGCACGGCTGGCCAGTTCCCGCTGAGACAGACCGCTTTTCTTGCGGACCGCTGCAAGTTTCTTTCCAATGTCCAAAATGACGCCTTCCATATTCCCGATTCGACCTGATATATGCGACGGGTCAAAAACTGCAAGACTGACCGTATGGTCAATCCTCCCTTGCAGTCATGCTATATTCCACTAAACGCCTAATATTCAAATAATCAATTCGTTTGACAATTATAATAAACACCGTAATAAAATAATCAACAATATCGGAAACGATATAAAAGCCTCCATGACATAGGAAAGCACAAAATGGGTAAGGTCGAAAAGAAGCCCGCCGCAACGAAAAAGCCGGCGGCAAAGGCGAGTTCAAAAAAACAACCGGTCGCAAAAGTGACCGCGTCTCCTGTTCTGAAGGCGGTTGCGTCACCGGCGAAGTCAAATGCATCGTTGCTGGCCCGCCGTGAAGCGGCAGTGGCACGCGGTGTCGCCTCTGCCATGCCGATTTTCGCCAGCTATGCCGAGAATTCCGAGCTGTGGGATGTCGAGGGCAAGCGCTATATCGATTTCGCAGGCGGCATCGCGGTTCTGAACACCGGCCACCGTCACCCCAAGGTGCTTGCGGCCGCCAAGGCGCAAGAGGACAAGTTCACCCACACCAGTTTCCAGGTCGTGCCTTACGAGGCGTATGTGGCTCTGGCCGAAAAGCTGAACGCGCTGGCTCCCGGTGATTTCGCCAAGAAAACCCTGCTTGTGACCACGGGCGCCGAAGCAGTCGAGAATGCTGTGAAAATCGCCCGCGCCGCGACCAAGCGGACCGGCATCATCGCCTTTACCGGCGGTTATCACGGCCGCACGCTGCTGACGCTTGGCATGACCGGCAAGATCTCTCCTTACAAGAAGGACGTAGGTCCGTTCCCGTCCGATATCTTCCGCGCGCCGTTCCCGAACGCTCGCGACGGGATCACTGTTGCCGATGCGCTTACCGCGCTGGAGAACCTTTTCCTGACCGATGCGCAACCCGAGCGTGTGGCTGCGATCATCATCGAGCCGGTTCTGGGCGAGGGCGGCTATGTGCCGGTTCCTGCCGAAATGATGCAGGCGCTGCGCGCGATCTGCGACAAACACGGTATTCTGCTGATCGCCGACGAAATCCAGGCCGGATTTGGCCGGACCGGCACCTGGTTCGCCATCGAGCATACAGGCGTCACGCCTGATCTGATCACAGTCGCAAAGAGTATGGCAGGCGGCTATCCGGTCGCGGGCGTTATCGGCCGCGCCGAAGTGATGGATGCTGTGATCCCCGGCGGCCTCGGCGGTACTTATGGCGGTAACCCCGTTGCCTGCGCGGCAGCGCTTGCCGCGATCGAAGCTATCGAATCAGAGGGCCTGCTGGCCCGATCAACAGAACTCGGTCGTCGCTTCAAGGAACGATTTGCAGAGATCGGCGCGCGGAGTGCTCCTTACCGTATGTGGGATATCCGCGGACTCGGAGCGATGATCGGGGTGGAATTCGTCACCGATTTCGAAACCGCGAAGCCGGATGCGGCGCTGACCAAGGCGGTATGCGCCGAGGCGCTGAAGCGCGGTCTGATCCTTCTGTCCTGCGGCATGCACGGTAATGCGGTTCGGGTCATGGTTCCGCTGACCGCTTCCGACGAGATCATCGAAGAAGGTCTGGAGATTTTCGAGGCCGCTCTTGCGGCAGCGATGGCTGCCTGAGACTCGCAGAAAGTCTGACAAGGTGAATTTGAGAAAGGCGCGAGAGTTTTCGCGCCTTTTTTCTTGGGCGCTCGCGATGATTCTCTGTGCGAAGTCTTTTGAAATGTCGTTCGAAATACTAAACGATATGCGCTCCGGCCAAAATGACTTTGGGCATGCTGGCCTTGGAAGCTATTGAAGTTGCGCCAGTTTCACGATGCGCTGCGAAATATGGGCGAAATAGACTGCAAACCGGCTCTGCCGGCTTGACCCCTAAAAACTCGGCGGCGTGCAGGCGCTGACGATGACGCAGGTCTGTTCGCCGATATTGCAGAACCGGTGCGGTATGCGGCTGTCGAAAACATAGGCGTCACCGGGGCCCAGAACCTGTTTGCGGTCGCCGACGGTCAGTTCGATTTCGCCGGAAATAATAAGCCCGGCCTCTTCCGCTTCGTGGGTGTATAGTTCGAGCCCGGTGTCGGCGCCGGGTTCGTAGGTCTCGTGCAATAGCTGCAGACTATGTCTGGAAGCGTCGCCGACTTGGCGCAAGGAAACGAGCTTCGCGACATCGGCGTCGATTTTGAAAACGCGCGCCGGGTTGATTTCCCGCAGTTCGCTGGACTTGTAGAAAACTTTTTCCTCATCGGCGTATTCGATCGAGAAGAATTCGGAAAACGTCATCGGTACGGCGTCCAGAATGCGTTTGAGCGAGGCGACAGACGGGCTCGACCTGTTCTGCTCGATCATGGAGATAAGGCCGTTCGTGACCCCGGCGCGTTTGGCCAGTTCACGTTGCGACATCCCGTTTGCATTACGGACTGCTTTCAGTCGGCCTCCAACATTTGTGGTCATGAAATTCCTGCCAATCTGGACAAATTGTCCCCGAAAGCGGGGGCGTAGCGTTTGATTCTGTCCAGTTTCACTGTAATCGTATAACCGACTTGATCAGAATAATAAACAGTACTAACGTCTAATCTCGAATCGTATGATTGGCAGGTAGAGCCGAACGGGTTTCAATCTGTCTAAGCTAGTTAACCCGTCGTCGCAACTGAGCGGCGCAGAAATTGCAGAAACCGGACGCATCGCAAAATAGTTCATTGCGGAGTGCGGTCCTTGGTTTCTCGACCATTATCAGGATGCCGGTGGGGAGTATCTCCCGCTGGGTATGACAAGCAGACTTCCCAAAAGGAAGCGCCTGACTTTCAGGCATTAACAGGGAGAACGTAAAATGAAATTTTTGAATTATCTTGCCTTCGCAGGCGCCATGGTGGCTGGAACAGTCGGTATGGCGGAAGATCGCTTCATCACCATCGGGACCGGTGGACAGACAGGCGTCTACTTCGTGGTCGGGCAGTCTATCTGCCGTCTGGTCAACCGCGATACGGCGAAGACCGGACTGAAGTGCACAGCGCCGTCCACAGGTGGCTCGATCGCCAATATTAACGCGATCAAGGCCGGCGACATGGACATGGGCGTCGCCCAGTCCGACTGGCAGTTCCACGCGTATAACGGCTCCTCGAAATTCGAGGGCGACAAGTTCGACAAGCTGCGCGCCGTGTTTTCCGTCCACCCGGAGCCGTTTACGGTCATCGCCCGTGCCGATGCCGGCATCAAGACATTTGATGACCTTAAAGGCAAACGCGTGAACGTCGGCAACCCCGGTTCAGGTCAGCTGGCAACCATGGAAGTCGTTCTGGAAGCCAAGGGCTGGACCATGGGCGATTTCGCACTGGCGTCCGAGCTGAAGCCTGCTGAACAGGCCGCAGCTTTGGGTGACAACAAGGTGGATGCGATTATCTACACCGTGGGTCACCCGAACGGATCAATCCAGGAAGCTGTATCGACGGTCGATGCCGTTCTGGTGCCGGTCGAAGGCGAAGCCATCGACAAGTTGATTGCCGATAATCCGTTCTATGCCAGCGCCACCGTTCCTGGCGGCATGTACAAGGGCAGCGATGCCGATACCCATACATTCGGCGTGAAAGCGACGTTTGTTACTTCGGCCGACGTGGCTGACGATGTGGTCTATGAGGTGGTAAAAGCGGTTTTCGACAACTTCGACCGCTTCAAGAAGCTGCACCCTGCGTTCGAATTCCTGAAAGAGGAAGACATGATCAGCCAAGGTAACTCTGCGCCTCTGCACCCGGGTGCCGAGAAATACTACAAAGAGCGTGGCTGGATGTAAGCAAGCTTCGAGTTAATCAATATCAACAGGACGGCGGGTTTATCCCGCCGTCTCTGCCAACCAGATAACCAGAGGGACGCATACCGGTCGTAAAGGGTGCGCAGAGGGACAAAAATGGCGGATAAAGATCAACAAAAAGCTGCAGCAGTAGAAAATGAAGCAGCTGGCCACGGCGGATTGAGCCAGGCCGAACTGGACGAACTCGTTGCGTCGTCCGACACAGGCGGCCGCGCTGCGGTGGGCCCGGTAGGCACTTTTCTGACGCTGGTCGCGCTAGCCTGGTCACTCTTTCAACTCTGGTTCGCTTCTCCGATCCCGTTTATTGTCGGCTGGGGTGTTTTCAACGACACAGAAGCCCGGTCAATTCATCTGGCCTTTGCCATTTTTCTTGCTTTTGCCGCCTTTCCGGCAACGCGCACCAAGTTCCAACTGGGCCTGGGCATAGTCGTTCCGGTCGTGCTGGCCTATCTCTTCATGGTCGGCGCCAAGGAAGGAACAGCGACCTGGTGGATACCTGTGGTAGCGCTGGTTGTCATCGCGGCCATCGCACTTGGTTCGCCCAAGGACCGGATTCCGTTCTGGGAATGGGGTATGGCGATTGTCGGTGCCGCCACGGCACTTTACCTTTACGTCTATTACAAGGACATTTCCGACCGCGTCGGCGCGCCGATCATGCAGGATTTCGTCGTTGCGGTTATCGGTCTGATGCTGCTGCTTGAAGCGACCCGCCGCGCATTGGGGCCAGCCCTGATGATAGTGGCTTCGCTGTTTCTGGTCTACACAGTACTCGGGCCGAACATGCCAGAAATCATTGCCCACAAGGGCAACAACCTGTCCGAGATCGTCAACCACCAGTGGATTACCACCGAAGGCGTCTTCGGTATCGCGCTGGGCGTGTCCACGGGTTTTGTGTTCCTGTTCGTTCTGTTCGGGTCCTTGCTGGACCGTGCGGGCGCGGGCAACTATTTCATTCAGGTCGCGTTCAGTCTGATGGGCCACATGAAGGGCGGGCCCGCAAAGGCGGCGGTTGTGTCCTCTGCCATGACCGGCCTGATTTCCGGATCGTCGATCGCAAACGTTGTGACAACCGGCACCTTTACGATCCCGCTGATGAAAAAGGTCGGCTTTTCCGCTGAAAAAGCCGGCGCTGTCGAGGTCGCATCCTCGGTCAACGGTCAGATCATGCCGCCTGTGATGGGGGCTGCGGCCTTCCTGATGGTGGAATATGTGGGAATCCCGTATTTCGACGTGGTCAAACACGCTTTTTTGCCTGCCGTGATTTCCTATATCGCGCTTGTTTATATCGTGCATCTGGAGGCACTTAAGGCCGGTATGGAAGGTCTTCCGCGTGCCTATACGCCGAAACCGATCGTGCAGCGCCTTATCGGCATAGCGTTTATCATTGCCGCGATCTGTGCGCTGTCGTTCATCGTCTATTACGGCATGGGCTGGATTCGTCCTGCATTCCCGAATGCGGCCGGCTACATCATCTTTGCTTTCCTGACCGCCGCATATGTCGCGCTGCTCTACGTTGCCTCGAAAGAGGAACCGATGGTTCTGGACGACCCGAACGCGCCGGTGACGGCGTTGCCGCTGCCGGGTCCGACGATCCGGTCCGGCCTGCATTTCGTGCTGCCGGTTGTCGTGCTGGTCTGGGCGCTGATGGTTGACCGCCTGTCGCCCGGCTTATCGGCGTTCTGGGCGGCCTCGTTCATGATCTTCATTCTGCTGACGCAACGCCCGCTGATGGCGATTTTCAGGGGCGAGAGCAATCTGGCCGCCGATATCACACAGGGCTTCAACGATCTGATTGACGGGCTGGTTACCGGCGCGCGCAACATGATCGGCATCGGCATCGCGACGGCGACCGCCGGTATCATCGTCGGTGCGGTCAGCCAGACCGGCGTTGGTTCTGCTCTGGCCGATGTGGTCGAGGTTCTGTCCGGCGGCAATATCATGGCGATCCTGGTTCTGACGGCGGTCTTGTCGCTGATCCTGGGCATGGGGCTGCCGACCACGGCAAACTATATCGTGGTGTCGGCCTTGCTGGCGCCCGTGATCGTTACGCTGGGCCAGCAAAACGGCCTGATCGTTCCCTTGATTGCGGTGCACCTGTTCGTGTTCTACTTCGGCATCATGGCCGACGTGACGCCGCCGGTGGGCCTCGCCAGTTTTGCGGCGGCGGCTGTGTCGGGCGGTGATCCGATCCGAACAGGCGTCGTGGCGTTCTTCTATTCGCTTCGCACGGCGGCTCTGCCATTCCTGTTCATCTTCAACACCGAACTTCTGCTGATCGGAGTTGACTGGCTACACGGGATATTCATCTTCATCGTCGCCACGGTCGCGATGCTTTTGTTTGCCGCGGCGACGCAGGGCTGGTTCCTTGCGAAAAACCGGTTTTACGAAACCATTGCGCTGTTGCTTGTGGCGTTTACCCTGTTTCGTCCGGGCTATTGGATGGACATGGTGTCTCCGCCCTATTCCGAGGAGGCTCCGGTCGCCATTGCCGATGCGGCAATGGCCACGCCTGCAGGCGAAAAGCTGAGGTTGCGGGTGGCCGGCGTAAACGATCTGGGTGACCCGATCGAGTTCGTCGCGCTGCTGCCGATCGGCGAAGGGGCCACGGGCGAGGAAAAACTGGAGGCCGCAGGGCTGGCCTTCCGCAACGACGGCGACAAGATGCTGATTGACGACGTGGCTTTCAACAGTGATGCCGCGGCGGCTGGTCTCGACTGGGATCAGGAGGTTCTCCGTGTTCTCAAGCCGTTGCCGCAGCCGACCAAATACCTGATGTTCATACCTGCGCTCTTGCTGTTGGGTCTGGTCGTCTTCCTGCAACGTGGGCGTGACACAAAAGTGCTGCGCAGATCCATCGCTTAACGGAGATTATGACATGTTCAAATCTGTACTACTGACCGTCGACCTGAATGCCGAAGCCTCTTGGGCGAAGGCGCTGCCGCAGGCGGTTGAACTGGTAAAGTCATCGAAGGGGGAGCTGCATATCTTGTCGGTTGTCCCGGACTTCGGTTCGCCGGTCGTCGAAGGATTCTTCCCTGATGACTTCGAGGAAAAGGCCCTCGAGAAAGCGGAACTGGAGCTGGAAAAGCTCATCGCCGACCGAGTGCCGAAGACTGTCAAGGCTGTGCCGCATATAGCTTATGGCAAGATTCACAAGAAAGTTCTGAAGGCGATCGAGCATACTGGTTGCGATCTGGTGGTTATGGCGTCGCACAAGCCTGACAGGGTGCGCGAGTTTCTCGTCGGATCGAATGCCGACCGTGTCGTGCGTCGATCTCCTGTTTCCGTTCTTGTCGTAAGGGGTTAAAACGTGCCCAAAGCGGATTCGTATATTGCTGTTCCAAAAGGAACCGTCCGCTTTCACGGAGAATCTGATTTATGACCCCTTTTGCAATTGCTGGCGTGCAGATGTATGTAAATGCGCTTCAGTCCAACGTTGATGGTATGATCCACAGGTTGGACGTGCTTATGGCGCGTTTTCCATGGACCCAAATGGTCCTGTTCAGCGAACTGGCACCTTACGGGCCTTTGCACCGCTTTGCCCAGCCTGCCAAGAATGAAACGATCGAACGCTTTTGTGTCGCGGCGCGGCACCACAAGGTCTGGCTTATCCCGGGCTCGATGTTCGAAAAAGATCCTGATGGCAATGTCTACAACACCTCAGTGGTTATCAATCCCGAGGGCGAGATCGTCTCGAGCTATCGCAAGATGTTCCCGTTCCGTCCTTATGAGGTGGACGTAACGGCGGGTACCGACTTCTGTGTCTTCGATGTGCCGGAAGTCGGGCGTTTCGGCCTGTCGATCTGTTACGATATCTGGTTTCCGGAAACCACGCGGCAACTGGTCAGTCAGGGCGCCGAGGTCCTTTTGCACCCGGTGCTGACCGGCACGTCCGACCGCGACGCCGAACTCGCGATCGCACGGGCGACCGCGGCGCAGTTCCAGTGTTATGTTTTCGACGTCAACGGCCTTGGTGCCGGCGGTGTCGGAAAGTCTTGCGTCATCGACCCGTCCGCGACTGTTCTGCACCAGTCCGCTGGGCAGGAAGACATGTTCCCGATCGAGATCGATCTGAGCATGGTGCGTCGCCAGCGCGAAACAGGCATGAAGGGCCTCGGGCAGGTACTGAAAAGTTTCCGAGACCGCTCGGTCGATTTCCCGGTCTATGACCGGAACAGCGGCACGGATGCATTTCTGCATACGCTTGGCCCGCTCGAATTACCGCGACAAGGCTCCCGGGCCGGTCTGCACGTTGACGTGCCCGCCGGAACAAAGCTGAGCACCGAGGCGCAACAAACAAAATCCGATATCGGCCTGGCACCGGTTTTGGACGAGGCATCAAGCGGCTAACGACAGGTCCGTTCGAAGATTGTGAAGTAATCTTGGGATGGTATCGGTCGTTCGCCTTAAATATTTAGCGGAGGACGACCAATGCATTCTGTGAACGACTATTATTCGGCGATCCAGCTCAGGTCCGACCGGTGGTCGGCCCTGCGCGAGACATCCGGCGCGCTGTGCCGGAGCGAGAATCAACGCAAAACTGCCAGCCTGCGCAAGCAGGCTGAGCAACTATTCGAATCACTGGCCCTGATCGAGCCCTATTGGGCATTTCCGGGCATGCAGGCCTTCGACCACATGCGCCGACAGATGGAGCATGGCAATTTTGACGATCTCGCGTTCTCGGTCAGCCGTGTTACGCGTGCGTTGACCTCCGGCGCCTACCGCCGCCGCCATATTCCGCTGGATCGCGACTCATCGGACAACGACGAGCATGACGACGAGGCGCTGCTGTCGCCCGAAGCCCGTGCGCTGAGCAAACCCTATTTCGAGGTTTTGATCGTCGACAATGTCAACGAGCATCAGGAACGCTGGCTGAAGAACACCGTTTCGCGGATGCGCCGCACAGAAGACGCATTTATCTATGAGTCGGTTGTCGTACCCAGCCTGGAAGACGCGCTGATCGCGATCCTGTTCAACTACAACATTCAGGCGATTGTCGTCCGGCCCGGTTTGGTGCTCAAGTCGAAAATGGATAACCCTCTGCTGGCACGCTATCTGAACGGCATCGGCGGACAGGAAGACATCGACGAGGTGGTCCCAGAGGATTACGGCCCAGAACTGTGCCGTCTGATCGCCAAAGTGCGCCCTGAACTGGACGCCTACCTTGTGACGGAACGCTCGGTCGAGGATATCGCGGGTCTGGACCTCGGTATCTGCCGACGGGTTTTCTATAATCAGGAAGACTTCCTCGAACTGCACCTGAACATCCTGCGCGGCGTTCAGGCGCGAAATAAGACCCCGTTTTTCACCGCTCTGGTCGAGTATTCCAAACAGCCGACGGGCGTTTTCCACGCCATGCCGATCAGCCGCGGGAAATCCATATCCCGGAGCCACTGGATTCAGGACATGGGGGCGTTTTACGGCCCGAATATCTTCCTTGCCGAGACATCGGCCACGTCCGGCGGGCTCGACAGCCTGCTGGAGCCGCAAGGCCCGATCAAGGAGGCGCAGGAACTGGCGAGCCGGGCCTTCGGCTCGAAACAGACGTTTTTCGCCACCAACGGCACGTCCACCTGTAACAAGATCGTGGTGCAGGCACTGGTCCGGCCGGGCGATATCGTTCTGGTTGACCGCGACTGCCACAAGTCACACCACTACGGCATGGTTCTGTCGGGCGCACAGGTGTGTTACCTCGACAGCTATCCGCTCAACGAATACTCCATGTACGGCGCGGTTCCGATCCGCGAGATCAAGCACCAGTTGCTGAAGCTCAAGGCGGCCGGCAAGCTGGATCAGGTGCGGATGCTGCTGCTGACCAACTGTACCTTCGACGGGATCGTCTACAACGTCGAGCGCATGATGGAAGAATGTCTGGCGATCAAGCCGGACCTTATCTTCCTGTGGGACGAGGCATGGTTCGCTTTTGCCCGCTTCAGCCCGAACTACCGCCAGCGGACTGCCATGCACGCCGCGGATACCCTGCGCGAACGCTTCCGCAGCGTGGCGCACAAGAAGGCCTATGAGGCGCAACAGGATGCCCTGAAGGATGCCGACGAGGAAACGCTGCTGAACACCCGTTTGATCCCGGCGCCCGAGGCGCGGGTGCGGGTCTATGCCACGCAGTCGACGCACAAGACCCTGACCAGCTTGCGGCAGGGTTCGATGATCCATGTGCACGATCAGGACTTCAAGGGCGAGGTGGAGCAATCATTCCACGAAGCCTACATGACCCATACCTCGACCTCGCCGAACTACCAGATCATAGCTTCGCTGGATGTGGGGCGGCGGCAGGTGGAGCTGGAAGGCTTCGAGTTCGTCCAGCGGCAGGTAGAGGCCGCGATGTCGATGCGGCGAGCCATTTCCACCCATCCGCAACTGAAGAAGTACTTCAAGGTGCTGACCGCCGGCGACATGATCCCGGAAGAGCACCGGGAAAGCGGTATCACCAGCTATTATGACGCGCAGCAAGGCTGGACCGATATCTGGGACTGCTGGGAAAACGACGAGTTCGTGCTGGACGCCACGCGGGTCACGTTGTCGGTCGGGGGCACAGGTTGGGACGGCGACACGTTCAAGACCAAGATCCTTATGGACAAGTACGGTATCCAGATCAACAAGACCTCGCGCAACACGGTGCTGTTCATGACCAATATCGGCACGACGCGGTCCTCGGTCGCCTATCTGATCGAGGTTCTGGTCGAGATCGCCAACAGTCTGGACGACCTGCTGGACGATGCATCCAAGATGGAACGCCTGTCGTTTGACCGCCGCGTGAAGAACCTGATGGAGGACTATCCTCCTTTGCCCGATTTCAGTCGCTTTCACGATGCCTTCCGCCCCGACAACGGCACTTCCGAGGGCGATATAAGGTCGGCGTTTTTCATGAGTTATGACGAGAACAACTGCGACTATCTGGAAATTGACGGATCGCTCAAGGACGCACTGGAACGGGGCGAAGAGGTGGTTTCGGCCTCTTTCATCATCCCCTATCCACCGGGCTTTCCGATACTGGTTCCCGGACAGGTGGTCAGTAAGGAAATCCTGGCATTCATGCGCGCGCTGGATGTCAATGAAATTCACGGTTACCGCGCCGACCTCGGGCTGAGGGTTCTGACGCCCGAATCTCTGGCGGCGCGTAACCAGCGCAAACTTTCAAAAGCAGCCGAGTAGGGAGAAGAATAAATATGGCCAACGTTACAACAATCAACAATATCTCGGAGATCCGCCGGTTTTTCCACCGCAACGAGGAACCGATCTATTTCATTTCCGCCACGAATTTCAACCTGCTCGGGCTGGATGAATGGGTGAAGAACTTCAAATATATCTGCTATATCGACTGCTATGGCGGCAAGCACCCGAACGTGTTCTGCCCGTCGGAGCAGCCGCATGCGGAGTTCCAGTCGATCGAGGACATCAACAACTATCTGCTGCAGCACAAGGAAGTCATCGACTTCATCAAGCGTCGCGGCGGCAAGCCGAAATTCGTCTTCCTGATGTTTGACGAGGAAACCGAGCGCCTGTCCAAGGAACTCGGTGCGGAAGTCTGGTTCCCCAAAGCCAAGCTGCGCCAGAAAATGGACAACAAGATCGAGACCGTCCGCATCGGCAACAAGGCCGGCGTGCCGTCCGTTCCAAACGTGCTGGCCGAGGTCAAGAGTTACGAAGATCTGCGCAAGACCTGCGAAAAGGCCGGTATCGGCCACGATCTGGTGCTGCAATCGGCCTATGGCGATAGCGGCCACACAACGTTCTTCATCAAGTCCGAAGCCGATTTCCGCCGCCACGAGCACGAGATCATCGGCGAAGGCGAAATCAAGATCATGAAGCGGATCGACTGTCGTGGTTCCGCGATCGAGGCCTGTTCCACCAAGGAAGGCACGATCGTCGGCCCGCTGATGACCGAATTGGTCGGGTTCAAGGAACTGACGCCTTATCGCGGCGGCTGGTGCGGAAACGAAATCCTGTCCACGGCTTTCCCGCCGAAGGTGCGCGAACAGGCCCGCGACCTCACCTTCAAGTTCGGTGAGCAACTTCGCAAGGAAGGCTATCGCGGTTACTTCGAGCTGGACTTCCTGATCGACAAGAAAACCGGCGATCTGTGGCTGGGCGAGTTGAACCCGCGTATCACAGGGTGTTCGTCGATGACAAACCACGCGGCCTTCGCCCATGCCGATGCGCCGCTGTTCCTGTTCCATCTGCTTGAATTTTCCCGAAAAAAATTCAAACTGGATGTGGAAGAACTGAACGCCCGCTGGGCCGATCCGTCGATGATCGACAGCTGGTCGCAAATGGTGATAAAACACACCGAAGACAGTGTTGACATCTGTACCGACGTACCGGAAACGGGTATCTACAAGATGCTCGAAGACGGCCGTGTCGTATACGACAGGTTCGACTATCACCGTCGTGCCGTCGAGAGCGAAAACGAAGCATTCTTCCTGCGTATCCTCCAGCCGGGCGACTATCGTTACGAGGGGGCCGACATCGGAATTCTTGTCACGCGGGGCCGCTCCATGAGCAAGGGCTTCCATCTGAACGAACGGGCGAAAAAGTGGATTCACGGCATCAAGCAATCTGTCATGGCGAAGCCATTGAATACGGCTGCTGCCGGTCCGGCTCTTGCGGATCCTGCCTTCAAGATCATGTAGGTGGACGCGCGAAGTGATGATGTGGCGCGCAATATCTGAATTGCAGCCCGGTCCTAAATGGGCCGGGCTGTTTCAGGAATACTGGCCGGACTACAAGCGCTGGTGGCTGAGCGAGGGCGAGGAAAACCGCGCGACCTATCTGGAAAGCCGCAAGGCGCTGGAAACCCATATGCCCGAGTTGGTGCCGCTGTACGAACAGCTGTGCGACCTTGCCGGCGGCGGCGATCTGGCGGCCCGGTTTCTGAGCCTGTATTGCCCGCCACCTTACCTGTCGGGATGCAGCCAGGCGATCTGGCCCGGCAAGGAACCGGTCATGGTGCGCAACTATGACTATGACCCGAACGCATTTGACAGTCTGGCGCTGCATACCGAGTGGCTTGGCCGGAAGGTCATGGGCACCAGTGACGGGTTGTGGGGGCTGGTGGACGGCGTGAACGATGCCGGTCTGTCGATTTCATTGACCTTTGGCGGACGGCGCGTCGTCGGAGACGGCTTCGGTGTTCCGCTGATCCTGCGCTATGTCCTGCAGACCTGCGACACTGCGGAACAAGCGGGAAAGGTTCTGTCCCGAGTGCCGTCACACATGAGCTACAATGTGACCGTGTTGGACAAGAAGCGCAACTATCTGACCGCGATGATGTCACCGGACAGGCCGACAGTTCTGACACGCGCTGCGGTAGCCACGAACCATCAGGAGTCGGTCGAGTGGGTAAGCCATGCTCGTTTTACCGCGACAGTTGAGCGCGAGCGTTATCTTTTGCAGCGCCTGACACTGCATCGCGATACACAGGAAAAGTTTATCGGCGCCTTCCTGAAGCCGCCGCTTTATTCGACCGCCTTTTCGGTGGGCTTCGGCACGCTCTACACGGCGGTCTATCGCCCCCGGAAGCGGGAAATGGAAATTCGCTGGCCCGGAACCGTCTGGTCGTTTTCGATAAATGATTTTGAAGAGGGCAGCCGCAACGTGCAAATTCCGGGCGCGGCCTGAACACGAAGGAAAAAACCATGTCACATGTGTTTCCGCGCGCGATCAACTCTCCACCGCCGATGGCCGTTTCTGCCGGGGGCTGCTATCTGGTTGATGCCAGCGGCAAAAAATATCTGGATGCGTCCGGCGGGGCGGCAGTGTCCTGTCTGGGGCATGGCGATACCGAGGTGATCGGTGCGATCAAGGACCAGCTGGATCAACTGGCCTATGCCCATACCGGTTTCTTTACCACGGAACCGGCGGAAAAACTCGCAGATCTGCTGATCGAACATGCGCCGGGTGACCTGGGCCGGGTTTACCTCGTGTCCGGCGGGTCCGAAGCGACCGAAGCCGCGATCAAGCTGGCGCGGCAGTATTTCGTCGAGAAGGGCGAGCCGAAACGGGGCCGCATAATCGCCCGCAAGCAGAGCTATCATGGCAATACTATCGGGGCCCTGTCAGCCGGCGGCAACGAATGGCGGCGGGCGCAGTTCGGTCCGTTGCTGATCGACGTCAGCCACATCGATCCCTGCTATGAATACCGTCTGCGACGGGAGGGCGAGAGCCTCGAGGAATATGGTCTGCGCGCGGCAAACCTGCTGGAAGAGGAACTGCTGCGGGTCGGACCGGAAACCGTCATGGCCTTCATGGCGGAACCGGTGGTCGGTGCCACGGCAGGCGCGGTCACGGCCGCACCAGGATATTTCAAGCGGATTCGTGAAATCTGTGACAAGTACGGCATTTTGCTGATCCTTGACGAAGTGATGTGCGGAATGGGCCGGACGGGTTCCCTGTTTGCCTGCGACCTGGAAGGCGTAGCGCCTGATATACTGTGTATTGCCAAAGGCTTAGGGGCTGGTTACCAGCCAATCGGTGCAATGATCTGTAGCAACGCGATATACCAGACAATCGGCGCGGGATCGGGCTTTTTCCAGCACGGGCATACCTATATGGGCCACCCGACGGCTGCTGCCGCAGGGCTGGCCGTGGTGAACGCCATTCTGCATCGCAATCTGATCGCAAAGGTGCGGATACAGGGCGACCGGATAAAGGACGCGCTGCACGAACGGTTCGGCCAGAACCCGAATATCGGCGATATTCGCGGGCGCGGCTTGTTTCTGGGGGTCGAACTGGTCACGGACCGCGAGACGAAAGCGCCGTTCGATCCGTCCCTGAAACTGGCGGCGCGTATCAAGAAGCAGGCCTTCGAGGCCGGACTGATCTGTTATCCGATGAGCGGCACGATCGACGGGAAAACCGGCGATCACGTGTTGCTGGCGCCGCCGTTCATCATCGAGGACGACCAGATCGAGGAACTTGTGGAAAAGCTGGGGTTGGCAATCGACCAATCGCTGGCGGCAGTCGCCAAATAGCAATCAGGTCTTTTAGGGCGGGAACGGCCGGATAACCGGCCGTCCCTGTAACAGCGATCAGGCGCTGCGATACAATTTTGTCATCGAGAACTCGCGGTGACCCAGTGCCTCTGCCGCGGTGTTGCGGCCGTTGGCCGTGCGGCGGATCATGTCGATCAGCGTATCGCCGGCCTGGTCGATGGTCATTTTGCGGGTCAGGACACCGGTCACGTCCACGTCGATATGTTCCGACATGGTGCGCAGGGTGCGGGGGTTGCCGGAGATCTTGATCACGGGAACGATCGGGTTGCCCACAACGTTTCCTTGCCCTGTCGGGAAGGTGTGGATGACATAACCGCCGGCCGCCATCAGGGTCACGCATTCCGCAGCCGCCGAGGAGCTGTCCATGAAGTACAGGCCCGGACCCTTGGACGGGGTCTCCGCCGGTCCCATGGCGTCGATGTACTGCGACGTCCGGCCGATTTTCTCGAGGTTGCCGAGCGCTTTTTCCTCGATGGTGGTCAGGCCGCCCAGGATGTTGCCCTTGGTCGGCTGGCTGTCAGAAAGGTCATCGGTCTGGTGCGCGAAAATCACATCGTCCTGATAGGCTGTCCAGATCTTTTTGAACTTGGCGGCGGCTTCCGGGGTCGCGGCGCGTTTTTCACAGATGTGTTCGGCGCCGGTAATTTCGGAGGTCTCTCCAAAGCAGCCATATAGACCGTGCGGCAGCAGTTTGTCATACATATTGCCGACAGTCGGGCAGGAGGACAGGCCGGTCGTGGTGTCGCTTTCGCCGCATTTGGTCGAGACCCACAATTCGGACAGGCCGCATTCCTCTTTCTGCAATTCGGTGGCCCAGTGAACGTATTCCTTGGCCTTCCAGCCGGCTTGGCGGATGGTCTCGAAATCACCCTTCTGCTCGATCGAGAAGCCCTCGACCGGTTTTCCGGTGGCGGCGATGCCGTCGACGATTTTCTTGGTCCAGTCCGGCTCGATGCCGATCACGACGACGGCGGCGACGTTCGGGTTGGCGCCGATGCCGATGATGGTGCGGAAGTGCAGGTCTAGGTCCTCGCCGAATTGCAGGCGGCCATAGGCATGCGGGATAGCCATCGTTCCTTTGACGTTGTTCGCAACAGCTTCGCAGGCGGCGTTGGAAATGTCGTCCACTGGCAGGATCAGAACGTGGTTGCGGACGCCGACGCGGCCGTTTTCACGACGCCAGGCGTTGATAGTCAGCTTGGAGAGATCGGATGTCATTTTCGGGGTTCCTTACCAGCGTTTGGTTTTGCAATTGTGGGTGTGGACGTGATCGCCCTTTTTGATATCGGCGATGATCTTGCCGATATCCTCGCCGTATTTCATGGCCGTATCGCCGGCTTTCAGGTCTTTCAGCGCGACCTTGTGGCCGATGGGCACATCCATGTTCGAAGTAAGGCGGAAGGTGGAGTTGTCATGGGTGACGCAAACCAGCATATCCGTGCCGGCCTTCAACCCTTCGACAACCACGACACCGACATTGTCGTCGTGATCATGGACAAGAAGCTGTGGTATTTCAGACATTGATTTTTCCTTTTTTTCAGGGTTTTAGAATGATTTTCGGGGCCTTGGCCGAGCCGTTCCGGATGTCGGTGAAGGCGGCATTCCCGTCAGAAAGCGGGCGCGTCTCGTACCAGTCGAGCGTGCCAAGGCGGCCTGAGAACATGGCGGCGGCGGTGGCGCGGAAGTCTGCGATCGTATAGGTATACGTGCCGATGAAGGAGATTTCCTGAAGGGTGAAGCGCCGGATATCCAGCCCGCCTTCGGAGGCGCCCAGTCCGATGTGCATGATCACTCCGCCGGGGCGGACGACGCGGGAGGCGGTTTCGCGCGTTTTGGCAAAGCCGACGCCATCGACCACCACATCGAACAGGGCATTATCCGCCAGATTTGTCGGATCGATGACGTTCAGATCACCGTTTTCCAGCAGATAATCGCGGCGCACGGCGTTGGTTTCGATCACCGTAACCTCTTCAAGGCCGAAGCAGCGCAGCGACAGCGCCGCGCCGACGCCGATTGCGCCGCCGCCCAGCACCAGGGCGCGCGTCGTTTTCGTGAATCCGCCGAGCGCGGTTCTGGCCAACCGCGCCGCGTGCCAGCCGCAGGCAATCGGTTCGGCCATGCAGGCCTTTTCGAGCGAATACCCGGCTGGCACATGGACGAGGTTGGCCTCTGGGATCGTCAGATACTGTGCAAACCCGCCCTCGCGCGGCGGCATGGAAATGATTTGCCGCGTCGGGCAGAGGTTGTCACGGCCCGATACGCAGGCCGGACACCGACCGCAGGTAACAAGCGGATTGATGGTGACGCATTGGCCGTCCATGTCGCCGCCAACCACCGTTCCGGCGGTCTCGTGACCCAGGATCAAAGGGGCGGGGCGGCGTTCATCATGGCCGAGGAAGGCATGCATGTCCGACCCGCAAATGCCGACGCTGTCGATCTTGACGTAGGCATCGCCAGCAGAGGGAACCGGATCGGCGACATCGCGGAATTCCAGTTGTTCGGGACCTGTGTAAACCAGAGCCTTCATTTCGCCGTATACCCCCCGTCCACGGCCAGAACCTGACCGGTCACATAGGCCGAGGCCTCCGAGCACAGGAACAGCAGCGGACCGTTCAGATCCTCGGGTTCGCCGTTGCGCCCAATGCAGGTCTGGGCCGCGTTGCGGGCGGCGCGGTCGGGATCGGAAAATACGGCAGAGGTGAGTTCCGTGCGAAAGAATCCGGGAGCTATGGCGTTTGCGGTGATCCCGTGGCGGGACCAGCATTCAGCCATGGCGCGGGTCAGTTGCGTAATGCCGGCCTTGGATGCGCCATAGGCTATACCGCCAGGAAAGGCGCGGCTGCTCTGCAGCGAGGCGAAATTCACGATACGGCCCCAGCCCTTTGCCTTCATGGCGGGCGCGAAGCTCTGCGCCAGAAAGAACGGTGCGGCGAGGTTCAGGTCCATTGTGACGTCCCAGCCTTCGCTGGTCACGTCGTCTGCCGTCTGACGTGTGTTGATGCCCGCTGCATTGATCAGGATGTCGGGTGCGCCGAAAACGTCCGCCACCTCTGCCGCGATGTCTGTCAGCGCACTGCGATCAGCGAGATCTGCGGTCACGAAGCCGGTTTCCCCGCCTGCTGACGTCTGCCAGTCCGCCAGTTGGTCACGGCGACGGGCCACGCCGACCACGCGGACCCCGCTCGCGGCCAGCACACTGGCCGCGTGGCGACCAAGGCCGGAACTGGCCCCGGTCACACAGGCGGTTCTACCTGAGAGGTCGAACAGCCCCGCCCGTGGGAGGGAGGAGGGATCATCAGCCATTTGCGGTCAGGTCGAAGGTTTCGTTGGGGAAATATTTTTGCAGTCGGACGTCGGCGGTGCGCGCGTGGCCCTCCATACCTTCCAGACGGGACAGGCGGGCGGTGGCCTCTGCGACCGGTTTCGCGCCTTCGCGGGTGGCGCGCTGCCACGTCACGATCTTCAGGTATTTGTGCACGGACAGGCCGCCGGTGTAGTTCGCCGCACCCGAAGTCGGCAGCACGTGGTTCGTGCCCGAAGCCTTGTCACCGAAGGCGACCGTGGTTTCCTCGCCCAGGAACAGCGAGCCATAGCATTGCAGGCGGTCGAGCCACCAATCCAGATCTTCGGCCTGCACGGTCAGGTGCTCGGGTGCGTAGGCGTCCGAAGTCGCGGCCATTTCCTCGCGGTTGTCGCAGAGAATGACCTCGGCATAGTCACGCCATGCGGCCTCGGCGTTTTTGCCGTTCAACTCGGGCAGGTCGGCGATCAGGCCGGGGACCAGTTCCATGACTTTTTCCGCCAGCGCACGGTTATCGGTAACCAGCCAGACAGGCGAGTTATAGCCATGCTCTGCCTGACCGACGAGGTCGGCGGCCACGATCATCGGGTCGGCGGTCTTGTCGGCGAGGATCAGGCTGTCGGTCGGGCCGGCGAACATGTCGATACCGACGCGGCCGAACAGGATGCGCTTGGCTTCGGCCACGAACTGGTTGCCGGGGCCGACCAGAATATCGGCTTTTGGCAGGCCGAACAGGCCGAAGGCCATGGCGGCAACGCCTTGCACACCGCCCAGCGCCAGAATGGAATCAGCTCCGCAGACTTGGGCCGCATAGATGATGGCCGGGTTGATCCCGACATCGGGGCGCGGCGGAGAGCAGGCCACGATGTTCTTGCAACCTGCGACCTTGGCGGTGGTCACGGTCATGATGGCCGAGGCGATGTGCGAATAGCGCCCGCCGGGAACGTAACAGCCAGCCGCGTTAACGGGGATGCTTTTCTGGCCTGCTGTCAGGCCCGGAACGACCTCTACCTCGAAATCGACCAGCGATTTCAACTGTGCCTCGGCAAATTTCTTGACGTTTGCATGGGCGAAACGGATGTCCTGTTTCAGTTTTTCCGGAACCTTGTCGGACGCCGCTGCGATTTCTTCTGCCGTCAGAGTGACGTTGCCGTCGTATTTGTCGAACTTGGCCGCGTAACGCAGGGCTGCCTCGTCTCCTCCGGCTTCGATGTCGGCAAGGATTCCCCGAACTATTTCCTGAGTGTCTGACGAACCGCTTTCGGACGTCAAATCGGCTTTTTTGAGATACTCGATTGGCATCTGTGGTCTCCTATCTGAGGTTGTCGGGCAGCATCGTGAGCGAGATGGCCGGAATATAGGCTAGCATTAACACGACGATGAGCATGAAAAAAACGAAGGGTACGGCACGCGAGGCTATACGCAGGATGGACTCGCCCGTTATCCCCGAGACAACGAACAGGTTAAGCCCCAGCGGCGGCGTGATGAAGCCGACACCCAGCGAGGTGATCATCAGGATACAGAACTGGATCTCGTGCATGCCGATGCTGTCGGCCAGTGGCTTCAGGATTGGCGCGAGGATCACGATGTTCGGTGTGGTTTCCATGACGCAGCCGGCGCAGATCAGGATAAAGATCATCAGCAGGATCAGCAGTTGCGGATTGTCCGTGATCGAGGTGACCGAGGCGACAAATCCCTGCGGTACGCCCATGATCGCCAGCGCCTGGGCCAACGGCAGGGAAAACGCGATGATCGGAAGGATGACGCCGTTGACCTTGGCGGAACTGATCAGCATGGCGGGAAAATCCGACAGCTTCAGCGTGCCGAGGACAAACCCGATGATGATGGTCACGACCACCGCGGTTGCACCGGCCTCGGTCGGCGTCAGCCGGCCCGAGAAGATGCCGTAGAAGATGATGCCGGGAACGAGGAAAGCATACCAGCCGGTTTTGATCGTGTTCCACAGGTTTGCTGCCCATTCGCCCGTGGTCATCAGTCCGCCGCCTTCGTAGGCATAGATCCGGTTCATAACGATGTTGGTGACCAGAATGGACAGCAAGATCGCGATACCGGGGATTAGCGCCGCCATAAAAAGAGTGGAGGCAGATATGCCCAGAACCAGTCCGATGATGATATAGGCGATTGAAGGCGGGATCAGGATGCCGGTACAGGCACCGGCGGCGACCAGAGCGCAAGCATAGGGGCGCGGGTATCCGGATTCGACAAGGCGGTCGATCGTCATCCGCCCGACAGCGGCAGCACCCGCCGCATCGGAACCGGAAATGGCTGAGAACATGCCACAGACGAGGACCGTGGCGGAGCCGAAGCCGCCTTTTGCCCAGCAGGTCAGCGCCTCGGCCACGTTCAGGAATTTGCGGCTGAGCCCGGTCCGGACCAGCACATCGCCGGTCAGGATGAACAGAGGCACAGCGGTAAGCGCGAAGGCGTCGATGCCGTCAAACAGCGACTCGCCGACCAGCGACAGGGGCAGGGCGCCGGACATGATCAGCATGACTATGGCGGCGGAGCCGATCGCGGCCCAGATCGGCACGGCGAGGGCGCAGAACGCGACGAAAATGATGACGGGCACATAGAAGTCCCAACCCAGAACGACGGTTTGGTCTTGTATAGTCTGAAAGAGCATATCGGACCTCAATCAAAGAGTTTGTCGCCTTCGTAGACGGGGCGACCCGTACGAAGGTTGTGGACGTCGCGCAGGAACGACTGGAAGAGGCGAAAGATCATCAAGCCGAAGCCCAGCGGGACGGCGGTCAGAAACCAGACCATCGAAATTCGCAGCCCGTGACTGACGGAGCCGAATTTCCAGGATACGGCGACGGTTTCGAACGACCAGTAAAGCGCTACCAGTGCGACCGCGAACATGACCAGATCACCAAAGATATAGAGCAGCGCCTGAAGTCGCGGCGACAGGTAGTGCATCACCACGTCGATGCGGATATGTCCGCGTTCCTTGACGGCCGCAGCAGCCCCGATCCAAGCGAGATAGATGAAGGAATAACGGACGATTTCCTCGCCCCAGATCGACGAATAGGAAAAGACCTCGCGCCGGATAACCTCGATGGCCATGGTCAGAACGAGCATCACGTAGAAGACCAGCAAGGCCCAGCGCTCCGCGTTCTTGTTCAGGTTTGACAGGAGATTTTGCATCTTTGTCTCGCTTTCTGGGCAAATCCGGTCGGCGGGCCGAGGCGGACTGTGGCTCCGTGATCAGGGAAGTGGGTCCGCCGCCGATGCGCGATTGTTTTCACCGGCGGCGGGAGCGCTTACGCGTCGTGGACGTAGAAACGGCTCTGGGTGTTGGCGGCTTCTTCGAGCTTGTTGAAAGCATCCATGGAGCCGGCCAGTTCGACCTTGAAGTTGTCCCATTCGGAGCGCTGATAGCCGCCGGTGTCTTTCCATTCAGCCAACTGGTCACTGTTCAGCGAGTGGAACTCGACGCCCGCCTTGCGGAGTTCGGCCATGGCGTAGTTCCGCGCCGAAGGCACTTTGGCAAGGTTCTGGTAGGCGGTGATTTCAGAGGCGACCTCGATGCCTTCCTGAACGTCGGCCGGAAGCGAATTGAACCACTCGAGGTTACAGGAGAACATCTGGCTGTCAGGCACGGCCTGGGTGAAGGTCACATGGCTCAGGATGTCCTTGAAGCCGAACACGTAGAGCGCGCCGACGGAGGGATCGAGCGCATCGGCAACACCCTGCTTGATGGCCGACGGGGTTTCACCCCAGGCGACGGGTGTCGGGTTGGCGCCGACCATCTGGTAGTACTGCTGCAGCATTGCCGAACCGGGCACGCGGAACTTCACGCCTTTCAGGTCGGCCGGTGTGGTGACCGGGCCGGAGCCGCCTTTGCGTACGGCAACGACGCGCGGGTCGATGACGATGTAGAACAGGGGCTTGAAGCCGCTCGCCTCGACTTTCGGGTGCACCTGCGATTTCCATTCGTCCGAAGAGACCAGATTGACGAAACGCTGGTTCGAGCCGCAGAAATACGGCAGGTTGATCAGGTCGATATTTGCAGAAAAGGGCGCGAAGTTCGACAGAGAGTGCTGGGCTGCCTGGATGGTTCCGCCCTGAACCTTCTGGACGAGTGCACCGCCTGCGCCGAGCTGTCCGCCCGGGGCCAGCTTGACATAGACCTTGCCGTTAGTGGCATTCTGGATGTTTTCCTTGAAATCCAGCTGCATGATCGGATAGCTGCGGTCCGCAGTCATCGCATAGGCGGTTGCGATCGTCATTATGTGATCGGCTGCCGCCTCGCGTTCCTTTTCTTCGTTCGCGGCCTGTGCCACGGCCTTGTCGGACCAAAGTACGCCCGCGCTGCCTGCGACCATCGCGGCGGTAAATGCGCCGGTTCCCGTCAGTTTCAGAAAATTGCGGCGTTCCGCCGACTGGATTTCGCTTTCTTTCGTCATAATCATTCCTCCCGAATGTCGATTAATTGTCTTGCGAGTTTTTTTCCGCTGCTTCCCGCCGGAGTATTTCCAGAACGAAGAAGACCGCAGCCGCCAGAAGTGTCAGCATTTCCGGAACGACCCCGAGGTTCGGCTTAATGCCTAAAGACCCGAGAAGGACGTTGAGGATGAAGACCGCGAACAATGCCGCTGAGACCCAAAGATACATGTAATCTCTCCCTGACTGGCTGGTCCGGCGAATCTCGGACCTGACTTAGTGTAAGCGCTTACATTTAAACTTGCAAGCGCTTACATTGTGTATTTGCATGCGTGCGATTATAATCTTTGTGCAGGTGCTGTTTTTATCGTCTATTGAAACGGTTAATCAGCCCTGCCTGTGAACCGGAGGTGTCCTTGCCGAACCAGAATGTGCCTACACTCGAAGATGTCGCCCGCGCCGCAAAGGTCTCGACCGCGACCGTTTCGCGCTGTCTGAACACGCCCGAACGCGTTGTTGAAAAGACGCGGGATCGGGTGATGGCAGCCGTTGAGGCGTTGGGCTATACGCCGAATTTCGGAGCGCAGGCGCTGGCCGCCAAGCGGACCAACACCATCGGCGCGGTGATCCCGACGATGGAAAACGCCATTTTCGCCCGCGGGTTGCAGGCTTTTCAGGAAACTATCGCTCAGAGCAAGGCCACGCTGCTGGTGGCAAGTTCATCTTACCGCCGGGATATCGAAGAAGAGCAGATTCGAGCATTGGTTGCCCGGGGAGCGGATGCGCTGCTGCTGATCGGAGAGGATCGCAAGAGCGGCATTTACGATTTTCTGGAAAGGCGAAAAATCCCCTATGTACTGGCCTGGATATTCAAGGACCACGATCGGCACAGTTTCGTGGGTTTCGACAACCGTGCCGCGGCGCGGGCCATGGCGGAAAGAGTACTGGCGCTGGGCCACAGGCGTATCGCGATGATTGCGGGCGTGACCCTGCACAATGACCGCGCCCGCGACCGGGTTCTGGGTGTGCGCGATGCCGCGGTCGCCGGTGGCGTGAGCATGTCCGATATGGATGTAGTCGAGGCCCCGTATAATTTCGACGATGCAGCCGATGCGTTTTCATTGATCATGCGGCGCGAACCGCGCCCGAC
>JAHEFH010000130.1 GCA_024640245.1 Paracoccaceae bacterium
AACAGAAAATAGGACTGGTCGCGGTTGTGGTCGGCGGCCTTGTGCAGTTCTGCCTTGGCCGGACCCATCTGACGCTGGATATAGTGGCCGGTCGCCATGCAATCGGCCTCCAGATCCTTGGCGGTTTCCAGCAGGTCGCGAAATTTCACGCGCTCGTTGCAGCGGATGCAGGGCACCGGCGTGGCGCCTGCCAGATAGCTGTCGGCGAATTCGTCGATCACGCTCTCGCGGAACCGGTTTTCGTAATCGAGAACGTAGTGGGGGAATCCCATTTCTTCCGCCACACGGCGCGCGTCATGGATATCCCGACCGGCGCAGCAGGCGCCTTTTTTGGCCAGCGCCGCTCCGTGATCGTACAATTGCAAGGTAACGCCAATCACGTCATAGCCTTCGGAAGCAAGCTGGGCGGCAACAACGGAACTGTCCACGCCGCCTGACATGGCGACGAGCACACGTGTATCCTTGGGCTCTTTGGGAAAGCCCATGGAATTCAAGACCGGTGTTGGCGTATCGAGTGGCATCAGTGCATCCTTGTTCCGTCGCAATATAGTAAAAGTCTAACTACTCTCAAGCCCCGGATTTAATCGCCGTTAAGGAAGTTCTACGATTCATGGCCTCGTAACCAGTCGAGGGATGAGAAATGTACCTGAAAAGAGAACGTGGGCCAATCGAAGTCAAATTGCCGGACGGTAGCAAACTTAACCGTTCGGACCTGCCGCCACGGAATACAAAAAGGTGGGTGGCGCAACGAAAGCTGTCGGTTGTCCGGGCGGTTTTCAGCGGCTTGATCTCAGGTCAGGAGGCATGCGAGATGTACTGCCTGTCGGAAGAAGAACTGGAAGGCTGGTGCAGATCGGCGAGACTGCACGGTTCGAGCGGACTTAAAGTGACAGCATTACAGCGCTATAGACAACCCTAGGTTGTTCCGCTAACGTTTCATGAGTTATGTAACGATCGATTAACCATTGTTGAGCAGAGTAGAGACAGGGCAACGATTAATGGAGAAGACCCATGCGCGTATTGTTAGTCGAGGACGACCCCACGACATCCAAAAGCATCGAAATGATGCTTACCAACGCCAATTTCAACGTTTATGCGACAGATCTCGGCGAAGAGGGCATCGATCTTGCAAAGCTGTACGATTATGACCTGATCTTGCTGGATCTCAATCTGCCCGATATGGACGGTCACGAGGTTTTGCGGCAATTGCGCGTTGCCAAGATCAAGACTCCGATATTGATCCTGTCGGGTAACGACGCCGCTGAAGACAAGGTCAAGGGGTTCGGCTTCGGTGCCGATGACTACCTGACCAAACCATTTCACCGCGAAGAGCTTGTCGCGCGCATCCACGCGATCGTCCGGCGATCAAAGGGTCATGCGCAATCGGTAATCGAAACAGGAAATATCAATGTCAACCTGGACGCCAAAACCGTCGATGTACGCGGCGTTCCGGTTCATCTGACCGGCAAAGAGTACCAGATGCTGGAATTGCTCTCTCTGCGAAAAGGAACGACCCTGACCAAGGAGATGTTCCTTAACCACCTCTACGGCGGAATGGACGAACCCGAACTGAAAATAATCGATGTGTTTATATGCAAGCTCCGCAAAAAACTGAGCGAGGCTACCGGCGGCGAAAGTTACATCGAAACTGTCTGGGGGCGTGGCTATGTCCTGCGTGATCCCGCGTCGACGAAAGCCGCTCCTCTCGCCGCATCTGCCTGACGAAGCCCGAAAATCACTGGACGCTGTGCAGTCGACCGCTTAAATCTTGCGTGAACTTCAAGAGCTAGAGCGGTCGCAAATGTCAGAAATCATTCCGGTTGGATCACTGTCGCGAGAGCAAGCGATGGCAGAGCTGGAGCGTCTCAAGTCATTGATCGAGGACGCTAACCGGAGATATTACGGCGAAGATGCGCCAGACATCAGCGATTCTGCGTATGACGCGCTGAAGCAACGGAACCTTGCAATAGAGGAGCGGTTTCCGGACCTGAAACTTGCCGCAAGCCCGTCAGAGAAAATTGGCGCGCCGGTTTCGGAAACCTTCTCCAAAATCCGGCACGAAGTGCGCATGCTGTCGCTTGGCAATGCGTTTTCGGATAGCGACGTACTGGATTTCGACGCCCGAATCCGCAAGTACCTCGGATTGGGGCCGCAGGCGCATCTTGACTATATCGCGGAACCCAAGATCGACGGGCTGTCCCTGTCGCTTCGTTATGAGAAGGGCGCGCTGATCTATGCCGCGACGCGTGGCGACGGCGAAACCGGTGAAAATGTCACCAACAACGCCAGAACCGTTGGCGATATTCCCGAGCGACTCAAGAATGCCCCCGATATCCTGGAGGTCCGCGGCGAAGTCTACATGTCCCACGCAGATTTCGATGATCTGAACCGCCGGCAGGCAGAGCTGGGGCAGAAGGAATTCGCCAATCCGCGCAACGCGGCTGCGGGCTCTTTACGCCAACTGGACGCTTCGGTTACTCAAAGCCGGCCACTCCGGTTTTTCGCATACGGATGGGGCGCCCAATCGGAACCCTTGTCAGATACTCAATCCGGCGCTTTCGAACGTCTGGCCTCCCTCGGGTTCAAGGTAAATCCCCTGTCGGTTGTCTGCGATGGTCCCGAGGAACTTTTGTCGCATTACCGCGAGATAGAGGAACAGCGCGCGCTACTTGGCTATGATATTGACGGAGTAGTCTACAAGGTCAACGATTTGGACCTTCAGGCGCGTCTGGGATTCCGATCCACCACGCCCCGATGGGCCATTGCCCACAAATTTCCGGCTGAGGTTGCGCACACCATTCTGGAAGCGATCGAAATTCAGGTCGGGCGCACCGGTGCCCTGTCTCCCGTGGCACGACTGCACCCTGTAACGGTAGGCGGAGTTGTCGTGTCAAATGCAACCCTGCATAACGAGGATTACATTCAGGGTCGCGATTCAAAGGGCAATCCGATTCGTGAGGGCCGCGACATCCGCGTCGGCGACTGGGTCGAGATATATCGTGCCGGCGACGTGATCCCGAAAGTGCGCGACGTGGATTTGGGAAAACGGCCCGCGGACAGCAAGCCTTACGTCTTCCCGACGGAGTGCCCTGAATGTGGCTCGCCGGCGGTGCGTGAAGAGGGCGACAGCGTCCGGCGCTGTACGGGTGGCATTATCTGCCCCGCGCAGGGCGTCGAAAAGCTGAAACATTTCGTTTCGCGCGGCGCGTTCGACATAGATGGCCTTGGTGCGAAACAGATCGAGGCGTTTTTCAACGACCGTGATCTGCCGGTGCGGGAACCTGCTGATATCTTCACACTGGAACAACGCGACGCCGAAAACCTGGCCAAACTGAAAAACCGCGACGGCTGGGGTCAAAAGTCGGCCGAGAACCTGTTCCGTGCTATACAGGACCGGCGCTCCATTCCGCTCAACCGCGTGATTTTCGGCCTCGGTATCCGCCACGTCGGAGAAAGTTCCGCAACGCTGCTGGCCAACCGGTTCGGGTCTTGGCAGGCTTTCGAACAAGCCATGGATTCAGTTCCAGACGACCATCAGGGTCCCGGCTGGGATGATTTGCTGTCTATCGACGGAGTGGGTCCTGTAATGGCGTCGGCTCTGGTGGACACCTTCCACAATCCCGACACGCGCGCGGCGATCGACCGTTTGGCAGGTTTCCTGACGATCAAGGAAGCCTCCGCGCCGACAGCTTCTGACAGTCCTGTAGCGGGAAAAACCGTCGTATTCACCGGCACACTGGAACAGATGACGCGGGCCGAGGCCAAGTCGCGGGCCGAGGCGTTGGGGGCGAAAGTCTCCGGCTCCGTATCGGCCAAGACTGACTATGTCGTGGCGGGTCCGGGGGCCGGATCGAAGGCTAAAAAGGCCGCCGAACTGGGTATCGAAGTCCTGAGCGAGTCGGATTGGCTTGCGTTGATCGCGCCAAACGATTGAAATGGCGGTATGAGCAACCGCCCCGAAATCCTGTACCCCTTGTTCGCAGACCTGACCTCGCTGACCGGCGTCGGACCGAAAGCGGCGCAGAATTTCGCTCATATGGGTGTCGAGAAACCACGCGATCTGGTCTTCACGCTACCCCACAACGTCATCGACCGTACCGTCGTTGAGACGGTTGCCGAAACAGATCCGCACACGGTGGTCACCGTCGAGGTCGAGGTAGGCGAGCACCGTCCGAACCAGATCAAGGGTCGTCCGTACCGCGTGTTCGTGACCGATGCCAAGACCACTTTCCAGTTGGTGTTCTTCCATGCCAGGGCGGATGTCCTGCGGCAAAAACTGCCGACCGGCCAACGTCGGATCGTGTCCGGCAAGCTCGAGATGTTCGACGGTATGGCACAGATAGTGCATCCGGATTACATCGTGCGCCCAGATCAGGCCGGCACGATACCGCGCTTTGAGCCGGTCTATCCGCTGACGGCGGGGATCAGCGGGCAACTGATGGCCAAGGCGGTGCACGGTTCTTTGGAACGGATCAGAGCACTACCGGAATGGATAAATCCGAGGGTCCGCGAGAAACACGGCTGGCCTGTCTGGCTGGATGCAGTGCACCAGGCCCATGCGCCGCAGTCTTTGGCTGACGTGTCGCCGTTGAACAAATCCCGCGAACGTCTGGCTTACGATGAAATGCTAGCGCATCAGACGACTCTGGCGATTGCTCGGGCAAGGCGGCAGAAGAAAAAGGGTGTCGTTACGAAGTCGGAAGGCAGGTTGCAGGCCAAGGTTCGTACGGAACTGCCCTATAGCCTGACGCAGGCCCAGGAACGCACGATCAGGGAAATCCACGCCGATATGGCTTTGCCGATCCGCATGAACCGTTTATTGCAGGGCGATGTCGGAGCCGGAAAAACGCTGGTGGCGTTCTTTGCCATGCTGACGTCGACCGAGGTGGGCGGTCAGTCGGTCATGATGGCCCCGACGGAATTGCTGGCGCGGCAGCATCTGGCATCACTGCAACCCTTGGCGGAAAAGGCCGGCGTGGTGCTGGAAATCCTGACCGGACGCGACAAGGGCAAGGAGCGGCAGAAAAAATTACAGGCGATCGCGGATAACAAAATCCAAATTCTGGTCGGCACCCATGCCGTGTTCCAGAAAGACGTGGTCTATGCCGACCTGAGGCTGGCGATTGTCGACGAGCAACACCGGTTCGGCGTGCGTCAGCGGATGGAGCTTGGCGCCAAGAATGCGGCAGTCGATGTGCTGGTTATGACGGCGACGCCGATCCCGCGGTCGCTGACGCTGGCGCATTACGGAGACATGGACCTCTCGGTTCTGGACGAAAAGCCGCCGGGTAGGGTGCCTATCACCACGGCTCTGGTGTCTGATAACCGGGTTTCAGAGGTTGTGGAGCGTCTGCGTGCGGCAATCGAGCAAGGTCGTCAGGCCTATTGGGTCTGTCCGCTTGTCGAGGAAAGCGAGAGCGTCGATCTGGCCGCCGCGACCGACCGGTACCAGAAATTGCGTGTGGCGCTGGGGGAAGACGTGGTCGGACTGGTGCACGGCCAGATGCCGAACGCTGAGCGCGACGCGGCCATGGAACGGTTCCAGTCGGGCGAAACCAAGGTGCTTGTCGCAACCACGGTGATCGAAGTTGGCGTCGATGTGCCGAACGCAACGATTATGGTGATCGAGCGCGCGGACCATTTCGGACTTGCCCAGTTGCACCAGTTGCGCGGCAGGGTGGGGCGCGGCACCGAAGCCTCGACGTGCCTGTTGCTCTATTCGGCCCCTTTGGGGGAGACCGCCCGCGCGCGCCTGTCGGTGATCCGCGAGACCGAGGACGGTTTCAAAATCGCTGAAGAGGACCTGCGTCTGCGCGGGGCGGGCGACCTTCTGGGGCTGGCCCAGTCGGGCCTGCCCAGATTCCAGATTGCTGATCTGGAACATCAGGGCCACCTGCTGCAAATAGCGCATGACGACGCTAAATTGTTGCTGTCCCAAGATGAAACCCTGCAAACGGAACGCGGACAGGCCGTAAGGACACTTTTGTACCTGATGCAGCAGGATCGTGGGATTCTCTTGTTATCAGTGGGTTAGCCGTGTCCTGTGAAGGAAAATGCCAGTTTGTTCACTAATGTTCTTAAAAAGTTCTTTACAGAACAATTTCAATATGGAACAAATGGTAAACATACAGGACAGCAATCGCAGGAGGAACTAGTATGAAGAACGTTTTTGACTTGATAATGCGTTCACCCCAGTCGGCAATGGAAGATATCGTCGGCCTGACCGCGATACTCGTCATGTTCATGGTTGCCCTGCACATCGTGCCTGTTCTGTAGCCCGTTTCGCCTTAGGTCGGGAAACGCATTTACTTGCCGCGTTTTGTTCTTGTCTGGAACCCGGACCCACTGCCTCTAGCACTTGGTTCCGCCCAAATGACCTACCAACTATGACACCGCACCCTTAACCGGGCTGCGGTGTTTTTTTATTTATGCAGGGATTTCAGGGCTTCGAGCGTCGCGTCGAAAGCCAGCAGTATCGAGGCGTGGCGGTTGTTATATTTTTCGGCCGGCAGCAGGACTTCCAGTTCCTGAAACGGCGCGTATGGGATGATCTTGCTGCCTTTCAGCATAGCGTAAAGCTGATCGCGGCCGTGCTGGATTTCCGCCTCGGTCAGGCCAATGACGTTGGTTCCCAGAATGGAGGCTGAAGTCTGGCCTAGGGCGCAGGCCTTCACGTCCTGTCCGAATTCCGTAATTCTGTCGCCGTCCGTCCTTATATCCACCGTGACGGTCGATCCGCAGAGCGGTGAGCGTTTCCGCACCGTGGCATCGGGGTTCTCAAGCCGATCAGTCAGCGGAATATCCGCCGCCAACGCAAGAATACGCTGAGAATAGAGTTTCATCATATCGTCGGCGGCATTCATCGACACGGACCTTTCAAGTTCTGCTGCAAGTCTCTAGATAGGACTGAATCGCATACAGTAAAACCCGGTAAAGAGCAGATTATGGCAAAATTCAAGATAGACAGCTTAAAATTTGACGACAACGGCCTGATCCCCGCGATTGCCCAGCAGGATGGCACGGGCGAGGTTCTTATGATGGCTTGGATGAACAAGACGTCAATCCTCGAAACGCTGAATACGGGTCATGTAACCTATTGGTCGCGGTCGCGGCAGGAGTTGTGGCGCAAGGGCGCGACCTCGGGTCACGAGCAACGGCTTGTTTCCTTTCGCGTCGATTGCGACCGGGATTGCCTGTTGGTGATTGTCGATCAGACCGGACCGGCCTGTCACACCAACCGCCGGAGCTGCTTTTATAGCGAAGTACGGGACGGCTCGGAAATCGAGCTGCTGCAACCGGAAGAGTAGGGCGGCCTACAACCCGACCAAAGCCAGAACTTTTGCCGGCGTAAGTCCGGCATGGCGATAACTGCGGATAGCGCGGGCGTCGTCGCGTTTGGCCAGTCTTTTGCCTGCTTCGTCGCGGATGAGACGATGATGGTGATAGACCGGAACCGAAAAATCCAGCAGGGCTTGCAGTAGCCGGTGGATTTGCGTGGCTGGTGCAACATCCCGCCCGCGCGTGACGTGCGTGATCTCCTGAGCCGCATCATCGACGACGACCGCCAGATGATAGGACGTTCCTATATCCTTGCGCGCAAGCACCATATCGCCGCATCCGTCGATCAGCGCCTTTGCCGACAGATTGATCTGTACCGCTTCGCCGCTGCCGGTCTCGGAATAGGACAGCTCTTCCACCGCAGAGGCGCCGCCCAGAAAGTCGATGGTCTTGCGCATGGATAAACGCACGGCATCGGCTGCGGTCCTCCCGGACATCGGGCGGTTTTCGCAGGTGCCAGGATAAATCAATCCGTCGGGCCCGAATTCCGGTTCCTGCCCCTCTTGCGGCGCACTCAAAGCGGCGGAGATATCCTTGCGGG
>JAHEFH010000131.1 GCA_024640245.1 Paracoccaceae bacterium
CCGATTATGACACGTCGGACCGGTTGTATTTCGAGCCACTGACGCTGGAAAACGTGCTGGAGGTCCTGCGCGTCGAACAGGAAAACGGCTCGCTGCACGGTGTGATCGTACAGTTCGGCGGACAAACGCCACTGAAACTGGCTAATGCGCTGGAAGCGGAGGGCATTCCGATCCTCGGCACAACACCCGACGCCATCGATCTGGCCGAGGACCGCGAGCGCTTCCAGAAACTGCTTGGCAAGCTGAACCTGAAACAACCGCACAACGGCATCGCGCGATCCGGCGCCGAGGCTTTCGAGATTGCCAAGGACGTCGGTTATCCGCTGGTGATCCGCCCGTCCTATGTGCTGGGCGGCCGCGCCATGGAGATCGTGCGCGACGACGCCCATCTGGCTCGCTACATTAAGGAAGCCGTCGTTGTATCGGGCACCAGCCCTGTGCTGCTGGACAGTTACCTGATCGGTGCAGTCGAGATCGACGTAGATGCACTGTGTGACGGGAAAACCGTCCACGTTGCTGGCATCATGGAACATATCGAGGAAGCCGGAGTGCATTCCGGCGACAGCGCCTGTTCCCTGCCGCCGTTCACCCTGTCCAAGGACGTCATCGAGGAACTCAAGCGCCAGACCGAGGCCATGGCACTGGCCCTGAACGTGGTCGGCCTGATGAATGTGCAATTCGCGATCATGAATGGCGAGATCTACATTCTGGAGGTCAACCCGCGCGCATCCCGCACCGTTCCTTTCGTGGCCAAGGCGATCAACTCTCCGATTGCCTCGATTGCCGCGCGCATCATGGCCGGCGAACCGCTCGGAAACTTCGAACTGAAATCGCCTATCCCTAAACATTTCGCGGTAAAAGAAGCCGTTCTGCCCTTCGCCCGCTTCCCCGGCGTCGACACTCTGCTCGGTCCCGAAATGCGGTCCACGGGCGAGGTCATGGGGCTCGACAAGAATTTCGCGCGCGCCTTTTTGAAGGCGCAGATGGGTGCAGGAACCAACTTGCCGTCCTCGGGCACGGTCTTCGTTTCTATCAAGGATGGCGATAAAGGTCTGCAAATGCTGGAAGCGGCGAAAATGCTGTCCGATCTGGGCTTCAAGATCATCGCCACCGGCGGCACGGCCAGCTGGCTGACCAGCGAGGGCATCGCGAACGAAAAAGTGCTGAAGGTCTACGAGGGTCGCCCGAACGTGGTCGATGTGCTGAAGGACGGCGGCGTCGATCTGGTGTTCAACACCACCGAGGGCTCGCAGAGTATCGACGACAGCCGCGATATCCGCGCCGCCGCGCTATTTGGCAAGATCGCCTATTTCACCACATCCGCCGGTGCCAACGCGGCAGCCAAAGCCATCCGGAACATGCACGACGGCGAAATCGAAGTGAAAGCGCTGCAGGAGTACTGACGCCTAGACGCGCGCGTAGACGTCCTCGTAGCGCGTGATGTCGTCCTCGCCCAGATAGGCGCCGGTCTGGACCTCGATCAGATGCAGGTCCAGTTTGCCGGGGTTTTCCAGGCGGTGCCGTTCGCCGAGCGGGATATAGACAGACTGGTTTTCGCTTACCAGCGAGACCTGATCGCCGATGGTCACCCGTGCGCTGCCCTTGACTACGACCCAGTGCTCCGCGCGGTGCACATGGCTTTGCAGGCTAAGGGCCGCGCCTTTTTTCACCATGATCCGCTTGACCTGAAAGCGCTCGCCCAGCGCCAGAGACTCAAACCAGCCCCAGGGACGGTGGACCCGCGGAAACTCAGTCGCCTGCGGTGCGCCCTTGGCCTGTAGCAGTTTGACCACGCGCCCGACATCCTGCGCCCGTGACATGTCCGTCACCAGCACCGCATCCGGCATGGCCACGGCGCAGATATTCTGCAAACCCAACCCGATAAGTTCCTGTCCCGGCGTTTCTCCGCGCAGGATGCTGTCCTTGCAATCGACGGAAGTGGCCGACCCGAATGTCGCGACATTGTCGGCATCCCGGTCCGCTTCGCGCCAGATCGCCTGCCAGTTGCCCATGTCGGACCACTGTCCGGCCAAGGGCACCACAACAAGATCGGCGGAAGGTTCCATGATCGCGTAATCGACGGAGATCGAACGCGCCTTGCGCCACGCCGCGGGCTCCAGTCGGACAAAATCCAGATCGGCCTTCGCGCCATCCACGGCTGCACGGACATGCGGCACGATATCTGGTGCCAGTTCCTCGAAGGCCGCGATGATATCCCGCGCCGTGAACAGAAAGATACCCGCGTTCCACAAATGCCGGCCGGAGGCCTGGAAACAGGCGGCGACTTCGGCCGTCGGTTTCTCCACAAATGCCTTGAGTGGGACCGGACCTCCGGACTGTTCGGGAAGGGGCTCCTCGAGTTCCAGATAGCCATAGCCTGTCTCGGGCCGGTCCGGTTGCACGCCGAACAGAACAAGTCGGCCCTGCTCCGCCGCCATGATGCCAGACAGGATGGCGGCCTGAAACCCGCCAACATCCGTAATCCGGTGATCGCTGGGAGCCACAAGCATCATGGCGTCGGGATCGTTCCGTTGCAGATGCAGCGCCGCGGCAAGAATCGCGGGCGCCGTGTCACGTGCGTCTGGTTCAACCAGAAGGGTTCCATGGTCGAGGCCGATCCCGGCCATCTGCTCACCGACAATGAACCGGAATGCATTGTTGGCGACCACAACCGGCGGCGCAAAATCCGCACCGCTGAATCGGCGGACCGAAGCCTGAAACAGCGACTCCTCGCCGAAGATGCGGGCAAATTGTTTTGGATAGCTTTGGCGTGACACCGGCCAAAGACGCGTGCCGGATCCACCGGACAGGATTACAGGATAGATCAAGACCAGCCCTTTCGTGGTTTCTGGCCCCACCTCGCCTAATATTGGTTAATAATAAGCAAACACCGACGCGGTTGACCGGACTTATCCTGCGGCGCAAGCGCCAAAAACGATCAAAGTCCTTGTAAACTCCCCCGCATCAGGCAACGATCCGAACCGAGCAACAATCGGATTCCCATGGCAAAACTCTACTTCCAGTATTCGACGATGAACGCAGGCAAATCTACGGCCCTGCTTCAGGCCTCTTACAATTATCGCGAACGCGGGATGGAGACCCTGCTGCTGACAGCGGGCCACGACAACCGCGCGGGCGAAGGCCATATCGCCTCGCGCATCGGCATCGACCAGAAGGCGGAACGGTTCTTTCCTGACACTGACCTGTACGCGATCGTCGAAAAGCGCAAGAATTCGACGACGCTGGCCTGCGTATTTATCGACGAAGCGCAGTTCCTGACGCCGGATCAGGTCTGGCAACTGGCCCGCGCCGTGGACGATCTGGGCGTTCCGATCATGTGCTACGGTCTGCGTGTGGATTTTCAGGGCAAGACCTTTCCGGGGTCCGCTGCCCTGCTGGCGCTGGCCGATGAAATGCGAGAGGTCCGAACCATCTGTTTCTGCGGCAAGAAGGCCACGATGGTGGTGCGCCAGAACGAGGAAGGCAACGTCCTGACCGAAGGCGCCCAGGTCCAGATCGGCGGCAACGAGACCTATGTCTCGCTTTGCCGCAAACACTGGCGCGAAGCGGTCGGAGACCGCTAGTTTACAGGGTTTGGTAGAGGCTCGCCTTTGACCCATGCCCGCAGATTGTCCACCGCCATCAGTCCCATGTCCGTCCGCACGGACAGAACCGCAGTTCCCAGATGCGGCAACAGGGTAACGTTATCGAGTTCCAGAAGTTCCGGAGTGATCTGCGGCTCTTTCTCGAACACGTCCAGACCCGCACCGGCGATCGTGCCAGCTTTCAACGCCCGAGCCAACGCCGCTTCGTCCACAATATTACCTCGCGCCGTGTTGATCAGAAAGGCGCCGGGCCGCATCGAGGACAGCACCTCGGCATTTATCAGGTGATGCGTCTCGGCTCCGCCCGGTACGTGCAGCGAGACGAAATCGGCGCTCTGCATCACATCCTTTATGGTCGCAAGCTGCCGCGCGCCCGGAACTTCGGGATCGACTACCTTGGAGCGGTTGTAGAATACGACATCCATACCGAAACCGAAATGACATCGCCGCGCCGTGGCTTTGCCGATAGCGCCCATGCCGATGATGCCCAGGGTCTTGCCGCTCACATGCGTGCCAAGAAACTGCGTAGGATGCCAGCCCTCCCATTGACCGGCGCGCAGCACCCGCTCGGCCTGACTGGCGCCGCGGGCTGCCATCAGGATCAGCATCACCGCGATATCGGCCGTCGCGTCGGTGACCGCTCCCGGGGTGTTGGACACGGCGATACCTGCTGCCCGGGCGGCTACCGTGTCGATGTGGTTGTAGCCGACGCCGAAGTTCGCCAGCATCTTGCAACGGGCCGGTCCGGCAAATGCCTCCGCGCCCAACGGGTCGCCGATCGAGGCCAGAACCCCGTCATAATTCTCCAGAGCCAAGCGGGTCTCTTCAGGCGTCATCGGCAGTGTGCTCTGACGCACATCCACATCACCCAGCTTTTTCGCCGCCGTGATCACCGCGTCCGGCAAAGGCCGCGTTATATACAACTTCTTCGACATATTCTTCCTAACACATGCGGGCGCCCAGCGGCGCGTCGTAATCCGGTGAGATAAGGGTCACCCTGTTTTCGGCATCATGGACGCCCAGAACCAGAACTTCGGATTTCATCGGCCCGATCTGGCGCGGCGGAAAGTTGACCACTGCCATGACCATCCGGCCCACCAGTTCTTCGGGGGAATAGAGGTCCGTGATCTGGGCCGAAGATTTCTTTTCTCCGATCTCCGGCCCGAAATCGACCCAGAGCTTGATGGCAGGCTTGCGCGCCTCGGGGAAGGGTTCGGCGCGGACCACCCGTCCGGCGCGGATATCGACTTTCAGGAAGTCGTCAAATGTAATCTCGCCCATGCTATTTCCCCAATTCTCGGCTGCGGTCCGCCGCTGCCTTGACTGCCTTGCGCATCAGTGGCGGCAATCCGGTTTTGCCATCCATCAGAACCTCCAGCGCGGCCTGTGTCGTTCCATTCGGCGATGTCACGTTTATGCGCAACTGTGCCGGCGTATCTTCCGCCGCCTCTGCCAGCGCACCCGAACCGGCCACAGTCGCCTTGGCCAGCGCCATGGCCAGGCCGGCGTCAAGACCTTCGGATTCGCCCGCTGCCGCAAGCGCCTCGATCATGTGGAAAACATAGGCCGGACCCGAGCCGGAAACCGCTGTGACCGCGTCCATTTGATCCTCGGAGGCCAAGCGTACCGTCTGTCCGACGGCTTGCAACAGACCGTCCGCAAGATCAAGATCCTGTTCCGATACTCGTGCGTTGCCGATCAGAGCGGTGATGCCGCGCCCAACGGCCGCCGGCGTGTTCGGCATGGCGCGTACAATTGGCGTTCCGGCCCCGAACACCCGTTCGAACATCGCGATCGGTGTTCCCGCCGCAATCGACAGAAAGATCGTCGCGCCCCCGCCCAGCGCCAGCAACTGCGGCAGGGCATCGCCCATCATCTGCGGTTTGACCGCGACGATGCAGATCGCCGGTGCGGCAGGCAAATGCTCGTTGAGGTGAACACCTTCGTTCGCACGCGCTGTCAACCAGTCAGAGGGCTTAGGATCCAGAATATAGACAGAGGCCGGGTCTATGCCCCCGGCGAGCCAGCCCTGCAACATGGCAGAGCCCATTTTACCACAGCCCAGCAACACAAGGCCGGACGCATTGATGCGTGAAAAATCCATAGATCACCTCCGTTGCCGCACCATCGGCAAAGCAGGCGAAAGAATCAAGCCCGACCGTAGGCCTCGGCGATGGCTATGCCGATAGCTTCCTGCGGTGTCCGGTTACCCCAGCATGCCAGCTGGAATGCCGGATAGAACCGTTCACAGGCGGTCACGCCCGCGCCCAGCAACTGGTCGATCTGTTCCGGACTGGCCGAAGCGCCACCGGCCAGTACCAGTCCGTAGCGATAGACCATCAACTGCTGTTCTTTCCATAGCGCGAAACCGCCTGCCCAACACTTGTCGTTGGCCATGTTCAACAGTTCGTATAGTTCCGGCAGTCGTTCTGCCGGAGGGTCCATTTCAAATGTACAGATCATACGCAGGGTCTCGTCGAACCCTGACCACGCCAGCGTGATCGAGTAGGTCCGCCAGGACCCTTCGACAGCCATTGCGATCTGGTCTTCTGCGACGCGGTCAAACGCCCAATCCCGACTTTCTGCCAGATTTTCAACGATGTCGATTGGGTGGATGTCTGCGGAATTCAAATAATGCTCTGTATTCGCCATGCCTCTGCCCTCAATCAGTCGTTTTGGAGACGGCTTAACCCCACAACAAAATGGGAGTCTCCCTAAGTATCGGGGTTTTGTTGTCAGCCCCTTACTAGATATGGTGTGACGAAACAGGACTCCTGTAAAGTTAAAACTTGGAAAAACGCAATCTTACCCACAAGATTTTGCAACCTGTCCACATTTTGGACTCACTCGAACCGCAATTACGCGCAATAAAAAGGCCGCGACCGATATGCATTCGGCGCGGCCATTCAGGCAATCCGGCGGCAGGACGCCGCCCGTCAGGAAATGGAGATTTTCCGGAAAACTATTTCTTGGCGGCCGGCTTTTTGGCCGCCGGCTTTTTCGGTGCGGGCTTGCGCGCCGGTTTTTCACCGGCCTCCAGGGCCTCGATCCGCGCCAGCAGCAAGGCGTTTTCCTCGCGCGCTTTTTGCGCCATGGCTCGAACCGCGTCGAATTCCTCGCGTGTCACGAAATCGCGCTCCGCCAGCCAACGCTCGATCCAGCTGTTGAACGCGGTCTCTGCTTCGCCTTTAGCGCCCTGAGCAACACCCATGGCGTTGGTCATCAATTGCGAGATATCTTCCATGATCTTATTACGCGTTTGCATCTGGATGGCTCCGTTTTCGATAGCTTGCCTCTTATATGATCACTTCCATCTGATTTGCCAAGGCGAAGGTTGACAAATCCCGGCACAGACACAAGGAAGTAGGTAGCAAAAAAGGCCAAATTCAAATGATCGCAGCCCTTCCCTTCCCCGATATCGACCCGGTTCTGTTTTCGACAGAATTCTTCGGGATCACCTTTGCATTACGCTGGTATGCACTGGCCTATATCGCGGGCTTTCTGCTGGCCTGGCGCTGGGTCTTGCGCCTGATGAGGCGCGAACAGCTTTGGCCCGTCAATACCGCGCCCATGGATGCCAGACAGGTCGAGGACATGATGACTTGGATGATTATCGGCACGATCCTCGGCGGGCGTCTGGGCTATGTCCTTTTCTACCGTCCCGATATGATACTGCATGACCCGGCGGGGATCATCCGCGTCTGGGAGGGCGGCATGTCCTTCCACGGAGGCTTCGTCGGCGTAATCGTGTCCGGATTGCTGTTTTGCAGGATAAACCGGTTGGCGGTGTGGTCGGTCGGCGATGCGATCGCCTTTGCGGCTCCGTTCGGCCTGTTTCTAGGACGTATTGCCAATTTCATAAATGCCGAGTTGTGGGGGCGCCCCACAGATGTGCCGTGGGCCTTCGTGTTTCCCGGAGAGGCCGCACAGAACTGCCCTATCTGGTGGCTGGGCGAAGTCTGTAGCCGCCACCCCTCGCAGATTTACGAGGCCATGCTCGAAGGTGTCGTTCTGTTCAGCGTCATGGCCGTTCTGGCCTTCGGCTATAAGATCCTCAAACAGCCCGGCACAATGATCGGCGTATTCTTTCTGGGCTACGGCTCTGCCCGCGTGATCGTCGAGAACTTTCGTCAGGGCGACGCGCAATACGTCAGCATGGGAAATCCGATGGGCCATGTGATC
>JAHEFH010000132.1 GCA_024640245.1 Paracoccaceae bacterium
TACAAGGGTTACTACTTTTCCGGTGACGGCTGCCGCCGCGATGCGGACGGATATTACTGGATTACGGGCCGCGTCGATGACGTGCTGAACGTATCCGGTCACAGGATGGGCACTGCGGAAATCGAAAGTGCTCTGGTGGCGCATCCGAGCGTGTCGGAAGCTGCCGTTGTAGGCTTTCCGCATGAGGTCAAAGGGCAGGGCATCTACTGCTACGTAACCCTTATGTCGGGCGTCGAGCCGACCGAAGAATTGCGTAAGGAATTGCGCGACTGGGTGCGCAAGGACATCGGGCCGATTGCAAGCCCCGATTTTATCCAGTGGGCTCCCGGACTGCCGAAAACACGATCCGGCAAGATCATGCGCCGGATCCTGCGCAAGGTGGCAGAGGACGACATCGGAACACTCGGCGATACATCGACCCTGGCGGATCCGGAGGTCGTCGACGATCTGATGGAAAACCGGATGAACCGGAAGAAGTGATTGCGATACAGCAAAAAATAGGCCGGTCTGCAGGGATGCGGACCGGCCTATAGTTTTTATATAGCGCGTTGAAGAGCGCTGGCGCGCCGTTTCAGGCGTGCCTGTTCTTGACGATGACGGGAACCAACAGGTCTCCCCAGTTGCCGTCGCCGCAGTGGTGGCGGGCAGAGCGGATCAGTTCCACCGAGACCCCCGCGTCCACCGCGCGCATAACCGACTGGTTCAGACGGTGCAGGTCGTTGGCCAGCATCCGGATCGCTGCTTCGGCAGCGGGCTCCTGACCCTCGGCCATCGCATTCGTCCGTTCCTTGACGGGAACAATCGTATTCATGGCAATCTCCTTCGCGATGAACGGGGATACCCTCCCCGAGGTTGTGGTTTATTCCGGCTCCGGAATCTTGGACTTTACCAGAGCCCTCTGCATGAAGGCTCTGGCAATAAACCTGCCGCAGTGCGCCTTTATCATTTGGCAGATTGGCGCGGTGTGACAAAATTTACTTGTTACAAGATTTACCAAAATCGAACTGTTCGTCACGCAAATTATTGACTAATAACCATTAAAAGATGTAATGTTGTGTTATTCTGTAAAGATTGTGGTGTAAATTTGTAAAATTCTGTAAACCGTCTGTCGGCGCATTACGCATTCAGGGAGTCTTTCTATGGCAGATCACAAAGTATTCGCGGGTCCAAAAATCCGCAGGGTTCGAAACGGACTGGGATTGACGCAATCATCTATGGCCGGAGAACTGGGAATATCGCCGAGCTACCTCAACCTTATTGAGCGCAACCAGAGGCCGCTGACGGTGCAATTGCTGCTGAAACTGGGAAGTACCTATGACATCGACCTCGACGACCTTCAGGGCGAGGTGACCGATGCCGTGGCCGAGTTGAAGGAAGTATTTTCCGACCCCCTGCTGGCAGGTGAATTGCCGGGTCCGCAGGAGCTGTTCGAATTGGCCGAGGCTGCGCCGAACGCAGCAAACGGGCTGGTCAAGCTCTATCGCGCCTATCGGGAATCGCACGAACGCATGTCGGATCTCAAGGACCTGCTGGCGCAAGCTGGGCGCGCCACCGATCTGGTCTCGACAAAACTGCCGGCAGACGAGGTGCAGCAGTCGCTGGAATCGCGGGCCTATCATTTCCCCCAGATTGAATCCGCGGCCGGCTCGTTTGTCGAGGCTCTGGACGCTGGGACCGATACGCGCCGCGGGATCACCGACTGGATGAAAAGGGAACACCACATTTCTGTCCGCACCTTGCCGGTCGACGTGATGCCCTTGTGGCGACGGCGGTTCGACAAGCATACCTTGCGACTCTTCGTTTCCGAGAGATTGCCGGTATTCGACCAGACATTGGAAATCGCGATTGAAGCTGTCTTGCTGGCCATGCCGCAGGCGATCGACGCTGAGGTGCAGCGCTTGCGTCTGACTACGGACGAGGCCAAGCGCATCGCGAGGTTTGATCTGGCACGCTATGCCGCGTTGGCGGTGATGATGCCGCTGCAGAAATTCGAGGTTGCCGCCAAGCGGGTCAAATACGATCTGGATGTGTTGTCGGGCCGGTTCAACGTGTCCTTCGAGCAGGCGGCAAATCGTCTGGTCAGCCTTCCTGCCAAAGGTGCTGCGGCGGCGTCGTTCTTTCTGATGGAGGTCGATCAGGCGGGGAACGTCCTGCGCCGTCTGGGTATTGACGGCTATCCACGCGCCACCTTTGGTGGCGGTTGTCCGAAGCTTCCGGTACACGTCGCGTTTACCCAGCCAGCGCAGATATTCACAGAGCGGGTTGTCATGCCGGACGACAGCGAGTTTCTGGTCATCGCGCGGACGCTTGAAGGTCCAAAGGCGGGCTTCAACCAGCGGATCCGGCGCGCGGCACTCTTGCTGGGATGTACGGCAGAGGAGGGCGAGCAGACGGTTTACGGGGCGGGTTGGTCCGATTTGACGCCTGCCACCGAAGTCGGTGTTTCCTGCCGGCTCTGCGAGCGTCGGGGCTGCCTTTCCCGTGCTCAGCCTCCGATCACCAAGCCGCTGGGTCTGGACGAAATGGTAACGGGCCTCAGCGCCTTCGATTTTCAATAAGGGACCGGCGTGGATATACTTGAAAAGTTGATTGCGGAACTGGGAAGCGCGCATGTCCTGACAAGTGACGCGGACCGGGCGCCCTATGATCGCGACTGGACCGGAAAATACATCGGCAAGTCACTCGCCGTTGTTCGTCCTGCAAATACGCACGAGGTCACCGAGGTCATGAAGTTGGCGAACCACAGCAGAACGCCTGTCGTGCCGATGGGCGGCAATACCGGACTTTCCGGCGGCTGTTATCCGGGCGAGGACAGGCGGAAGCTGATCCTGAGCCTCGAACGCCTGACGCATATCCGGAACATTAATACGGTGACCCGTACGGTAACAGTCGAGGCGGGCGTTGTGCTGGAGGCTTTGCACAATGCGGTGGACGAACATGACCTGATCTTTCCGCTGACCTTCGGTGCAAAGGGAAGCTGCCGGATCGGCGGCACGCTGTCCACCAACGCCGGCGGCAGCAATGTGCTCCGCTACGGCAATGCGCGCGCGCTGTGTCTGGGTCTGGAGGTCGTGACGGCAGACGGTTCCATCATGAATTTGATGAGTTCCCTGCGCAAGGATAACACCGGCTATGACCTGAAAGACCTGTTCATAGGGGCAGAAGGTACATTGGGCGTCATCACAGGAGCGGTTTTGAAGCTGTTTCCGAAGCCGACGGACTATGGCACGGCAATGGTTGCTGTCTCCGGCACAGAGGCGGCGTTGGACCTGCTGAACATACTGAATGACCGGACCGGCGGCGCGGTTGAGGCTTTTGAGTACATGCCCAAGTCGTACTTTAGTGCGATGACGACGCGGTTTCCGCAACTGAAAGCGCCGCGGACACAACTGGCCGACGTCAATATCCTGATGGAAATTGGGTTGACCGGGTTGGAGCGCGGCGGCGCGGCCGAGATACTTGAAAGTGTTCTGGGAGCGGCCATGGAAAACGGCACTGTTTTTGATGCCGCAATTGCCCAGAACTCGGCGCAGCGGAAATCAATGTGGGCATGCCGCGAGGCGGCGCTCGAAGTGATCCTGTCGCGACCGCCGGTTGTAACGACCGATATCGCCGTGCCGCTGGACAAGGTAGGTGCGTTTCTCGCGCAGATGAACCGGCAACTAGCCGATATCGCACCTGGCGCGGAGCCAATCCTGTTCGCGCATCTGGGTGACGGTAATATCCACTATACGGTCTGGATGGATCCGCAAGGCTCCGGCGCCAACGCGGAAAGCGACGAAGCGGTGATCAAGGCGGTCGAGGCGCTGGCGCTGGATATGGGCGGCACTTTCAGCGCCGAGCACGGCATCGGAGTTTATAAACTGGGTTCGATGCGGCGCGGCAAGGATCCGGTTGCGCTGGATGCGATGCGCCACATAAAGCGGGCGCTCGATCCGGAAAATATCCTGAACCCGGGCAAGGTCTTGCCAGACTGACGGCCTTAGCCGGCGGCGATTGGGCGACCGCCGATGGCGAGTGTCAGAGCTTCCGCTGCTTCCCGGACGATCCTGCCGATTTGCGGTGTCGCGTTCATGGGAATTCGGAACGACGGGCCGGAAACCGATAGTCCCGCAAAGGGTTCGCCATGCACATTGAAAACCGGTGCAGCAATGCAGCGCATGCCGTCGGTGCGTTCCTCGTCATCCACCGCGTAGCCGGCCTTGCGAATTCTGGCAAGTTCGACCTCCAGCATATCCGCGTCGGTTATAGTCTTGTCCGTAAAGCGGACCAGACCCTCCTTGTCGATTATCGCTTTCAGTCGCGCCGGATCGAAATAGGCCAAAAGGGCCTTGCCGATGCCCGACGAATGCATGTGGTTGCGTGATCCGGGGGGAAAAAAGGCGCGGATGGTTTCGTGCGTTTCGGCCTGAGAAATGAACAGCACCTGGTCGTTACGCTCGATCCCGAGGTTAGCGGTTTCGCCTGTTTCGCGCATCAGATCGCGCATAATGGGCTGGCTGCGCTGCAAAATGTTTGTGCGGCGCAGAAAACGGCTGCCGATCTGAAATGCACCGGGGCCGATATGCCAGAGCTGCCCCTCCTCTTCGAAGCCGACAATGTCATGCGCCTGCAATGTGATCAGGGCGCGGTATACGGTGGCGGGGGACTGGTCGGACAACTCTGACAACTCGGACAGGGACACACCGTCCTGCTGGGAAATCGTCTTCAGAATCATAAGCGCACGGTCCAGCGACTGGATCGTATTCTGTTCCGTTCGCGGGCTGAATGCGCGAGGACGCCCGCGCTGTCTTTTGTGATCGTTTTCCATGCCGAATACCTAGCAAAATTCAGTCGAAAATCAAAGAAAATTAAGTTATGAAAAAATACTTCATTTGATGAAAAATCATAAATAATTGTTTTATATATATAAAAAGGCAGATCAAAATAAATGAAAAAATATTTTGAAAAAATTGCAAATCCTCTGCGCAGGCCGTCTAATGGGTATTCAAAGTTTGGAGAAGAGCCATGTCAGATCAAAACCCGGTTTTCATTCCCGGCCCGACCAATATCCCCGATGCGTTGCGCAAGGCCTGCGATATGCAGACGCTGGATCACCGTTCACCCAAGTTCCGCGAGATATTCACTCCTGCGGTGGAAGGCGTGAAAAAGGTGCTGAAGACCACGGACGGCGAGATCATTCTGTTCCCCGCTTCCGGCACCGGTGGCTGGGAAGCCGCTGTCAGCAACACACTGTCGCCGGGCGACACAGTTCTGGCATCGCGTCACGGTATGTTCTCGCACCGCTGGATCGACCTGTGCCAGCGTCATCATCTGGACGTCCAGATCATTGAGGAGGGCTGGGGCAAGGGCGCACCGGTCGCGGCCATCGAACAGGCTCTGCGCGACGACAAGCAACACAAGATCAAAGCCGTTCTGGCCACCCACAATGAGACCGCAACCGGTGTACGCAGTGACATCGCCGGCGTCCGCAAGGCGATCGATGCGGCGGGCCATCCGGCCCTGTATTTCGTTGACGGGGTCAGCTCCATCGGTTCGATGGATTTCCGGATGGACGATTGGGGCATCGATATCGCAATCACCGGTTCGCAAAAGGGCTTCATGCTGCCGGCAGGCATCGCGATCTGCGGCGTTAGCGCCAAGGCTCTGGCAAAAATGGAAAGCGCCAAGCTTCCGCGCACGTTTTTCGATTTTCAGGATATGCGGAAATCATATCTCTCGGGTGGTTATCCCTATACGCCCGCAGTCGGCCTGTTGAACGGCTTGGCAGTATCCGCAGAAATGTTACTGTCAGAAGGATTGGATACGGTATTCGCCCGCCATTACCGCATGGCAGAAGGCGTCCGTCAGGCGGTTGCGGCATGGGGTATGAGGCCCTGCGCCGAGTCGGCGGACCTCTATTCCGATACGGTCACGGCGGTTGTCGTACCCGAAGGGTTCAACGGTACGGATATCGTCACAAAGGCGTCGGAGAAATATGGCGTTGCCTTCGGCGTCGGCTTGGGACAGGTTGCCGGTAAGGTGTTCCGCATCGGCCATCTGGGCAGCCTGACCGATGTCATGATGCTCTCGGGGCTGGCTACCGCCGAAATGGCTATGGCCGACCTCGGCTATCCGATCAAACTGGGCAGTGGTGTGGCTGCCGCGCAGGAGTATTATCGCAAGAACCGGCACTAGGCCGCGACCGCGAAAAGTAATGAAGGACGCGTAAAATATGTATATTCCGACTTATGAAGACATGGTGGCCGCTCACGAGCGGGTCAAACCCTATGTTCACAAAACACCGGTCCTGACCTCAAGCTTTCTGAACCAGCTCACCGGTGCCGAGTTGTTCTTCAAATGCGAGAACTTCCAGAAAGCCGGCGCTTTCAAAGTACGTGGCGCCTGCAACGCCGTGTTCGGGTTGAGCGAGGAAATGGCCAAGAAGGGCGTTGCGACGCACTCTTCGGGCAACCATGCCCTGTCGTTGTCCTATGCTGCTGGCCGCCGGGGTATCCCGTGCCATGTGGTCATGCCACGCACGGCTCCTCAGGCCAAGAAGGACGCGGTGATCGGCTACGGTGGTGTGATCACCGAGTGCGAACCGTCGACGTCCAGCCGCGAAGCGGTTTTCGCGGAAGTGCAGGCAGAAACCGGTGCCGAGTTCGTGCACCCTTATAACGACCACCGCGTGATCGCGGGGCAGGGCACCTGTTCGCGCGAATTGCACGACCAGGTACATGATCTTGACGCGGTCGTCGCACCGATCGGTGGTGGCGGAATGGTGTCAGGCACATGCCTGACCCTGTCGCATATCGCTCCCAAGACCAAAATCTATGCCGCAGAACCATTGAACGCGGACGATGCCGCGCGGTCCTTCCGTGCCGGCCACATTATCGCTGACGACGCGCCCGACACGATTGCCGACGGCCTGAAGGTTCCGTTGAAGGATTTGACCTGGCATTTCGTGTCCAACCATGTCACCGATATTCTGACCGCAACAGAAGAAGAGATCGTGGATGCGATGAAACTGATCTGGAAGCGGATGAAAATCGTGATGGAGCCAAGCAGCGCGGTGCCGCTGGCAACAATATTGAAAAACCGGGATGTGTTTGCAGGCAAGCGCGTCGGCGTCATTATAACCGGCGGCAATGTCGACCTCGACAACTTGCCCTGGATGAACAGTTAATTAGGAGAATAGAAATGAACGTGAAGACTGATTTTTCCAAACTTGAAGTCGGATACGATGTGCCGGCCGTTCCGGGCATGGATGAAGCCGACATCCAGACGCCTTGTCTTATTCTCGATCTGGATGCGCTTGAACGCAACATCAAGAAGATGGGCGACTATGCAAAGGCGCATGGCATGCGCCACCGCGTGCATGGCAAGATGCACAAATCGGTCGACGTCGCCAAGTTGCAGGAAAAACTCGGCGGCTCGATCGGGGTCTGCTGCCAGAAAGTCTCGGAGGCTGAGGTCTTTGCACGCGGCGGCATCAAGGATGTTCTGGTGTCGAACCAGGTTCGCGACCCGGCCAAGATCGACCGTCTGGCCCGCATGCCCAAGCTCGGTTCACGCGTCATCGTGTGCGTCGACGACGTGGACAACGTGGCCGACCTGTCGGCGGCGGCACAGAAGCACGGTACCCAAATCGAGTGTTTCGTCGAGATTGACTGCGGCGCTGGCCGTTGTGGCGTGACCACGACAGAAGATGTGGTTAAGATCGCCAAGGCAATCGATGCGGCTCCTGGCCTCAAGTTTACCGGAATTCAAGCCTATCA
>JAHEFH010000133.1 GCA_024640245.1 Paracoccaceae bacterium
GCGATCACGATCTTTTCGATCCCGAACATACTTCCCAATCTGTGGCAGACATGGGCCTATCGCAAGCATCGGTTGCCGCTGACTTTCCTAGCCAGCTATGCCGTCGCGGGCGGTTTGGGCGCGGGTGTCGGGACCTATATGCTGGCCCGCGTATCCTCGGACGCGCTGACGCTGGTACTGGCCTGCATCATGATGGCCTATGTCGGGTTCCGGCTGTTGCGGCCCACGTGGAAACTGGGGCTTCCGGCGGGAACTAGACTGTCATTTCCGGTCGGCCTTGTCGGTGGCATATTGCAGGGCGCTGCCGGCCTGTCGGCGCCTGTGTCGGTAACCTTCCTCAATTCGCTCCATCTGGAGCGCGAGCAGTTCATCTCGACCATCTCGGTGTTTTTCGTGGCGCTGGGTATCGTGCAGATTCCGATGTTGATCGACTACGGCTACTTGAACCAGACCAACATACTGCTGAGCTTTTCGGCGCTGTTGCCGCTGACCGCCGGAATGCCGGTTGGAGCCATGCTGGGTAAGCGCATTTCGCGCGAGCGCTTCAACCAGATGCTGCTGATCATCCTGACGGTTCTGAGCGTCAAATTGCTTTGGGAATCGCTTGCATGAGGGGCGAGATGTCAAAAATGTATACATTAAATTCTAAAAATGACTAAAAATGACAAATTTCTGATGACAATCTAAATTTATGTATACATATTCGCGAAAGGTCCACGGGGGATGATTCACGGATATGGCGCAGCGCAAAGGTAAGCATCAGGCTCTGAAGGCGGTCCTCGAATTACGGGACATGATCCTTGGCGGCAAGATCGCGCCCGGTGAGCGCGTGTCCGAGGTCTCGATCTCGGAACGGATTGGAATTTCGCGGACACCGGTACGCGAAGCCCTTGGCAGGCTCGAACACGAAGGCCTGCTGGAACAGCTTCCGACCGGCGGCTACACAGTCCGGTCCTTCACCTTTGACGATGTCGTTGACTCGATCGAACTGCGCGGAGTGCTGGAGGGAACGGCGGCAAGGCTGGCCGCGGAGCGCGGGGCCGACGGGACGGTCCTGGCGCGGATGCGGGAAATCGTCAGCGCGCTCGACAAGGTGATCGGGGCGGGCGCCGCCTTGATGGATTTCGAAGCCTATGCCGAGTTGAACTCGGAGTTTCACGACTGTCTGGCGGGCCTTGCGGGTAGCGATACGGTCCGACGCGAAGTCGAGCGGGCGATCAATCTGCCCTTTGCATCGCCCAGTGCCTTTCTGGATGTGCAGTCCGACATTCTCGAATTCCGCACGTCCCTGATCGGGGCGCAGGAGCAACATCGCGACATGCTGGACGCGATCGAAAGACGCGAGGGCGCACGCGCGGAATTCATCGCCCGCGAACACGCGCGGCTTGCCCGCAAAAATATCGAATACGTTATGAACCATGACCGGAAGCTGATCAAAAAGCTCCCCGGCCTGTCCCTTGTCGCCGGCTGAGCCGGTCTGAAAACCAACTTTTTGGAGGAAAGAAAATGTCACCGAAAAATCTGCAGGATGTACTCGACTCTGCTGGCAACGTTGTAAACCATCTGCGCAATTCGCAGATCGGCGCCTATGTCTATCCGGTCGTGGCACCGGAATTCACCAACTGGCGCGACGAACAGCGCGCGTGGCGCGAGTCCGCGGTTCTGTTCGACCAGTCGCATCACATGGCGGAGCTACTGGTTGAGGGGCCGGACGCCAAGAAACTGCTGTCCTATCTGGCGATCAACTCGTTCGAGAATTTCCCTGTCGGCCGGGCCAAGCACTTTGTACCGGTCAGCTCTTCGGGTCACGTCATCGGCGATGTCATCGCCTTCCACGAAGACACCAACCGCTATAATCTGGTGGGTCGCGCGCCGACCATCACATGGGTGCAGTTCCACGCAGAAACCGGCGGCTATGACGTGGTTATCGGCCGCGACGACCGCTCGCCGCCGCGGCCGATGGGCAAGCCGGTGACACGCCGCCACTACCGCTTTCAGGTTCAAGGCCCGAATGCGCCGGAAATCCTGAACCGCCTCAACGGCGGTCCGGTACCGGATGTCAAATTCTTCCACCTAGACCGGATCAACGTCGGCAACCGCCGCGTCAAGGTTCTCCGTCACGGTATGGCGGGCGTTCCGGGGCTGGAGCTCTGGGGCCCTTATGAAGAGGGCGACGAGGTTCGCGCGCGCATTCTGGAGGCCGGCAAGGATCTGGGTCTGACACAGGTCGGCAGCCGCGCCTACGCTACCAACACGCTTGAGTCCGGCTGGATCCCCTCGCCCCTGCCAGCCATCTATACCGGCGGCAAGATCGAGGCCGATTATCGCAAATGGCTGCCCGCCAACAGCTACGAGGCTTCGGGCTCAATCGGCGGCTCCTACGTGTCCGACAATATCGAGGATTACTACTGCACGCCGTTCGAACTCGGCTACGGCATCTACATCAAGTACGATCACGACTTCATCGGCCGTGAGGCGTTGGAAAAGATGAAGGACGGGCCGCACCGCCGCAAGGTCACGTTCGAGTGGAATGCCGACGATGTGGTCAAGGTCCACGCCTCGCAGCTGAAACCGGGTAGCCCCAACTACAAGACCATCGACCTGCCGCTGTCGAACTATGCCTCGACCTCGGCCGACAAGGTGATGATGGGCGACAAGATGGTGGGCGTCTCGATGTTCTCGGGCTATTCCTACAACGAGCGCGCCAACCTGTCGCTTGGCTTCGTCGATCCTGATGTCAAAGAGAACGACGTGCTGACCATGGTCTGGGGAGAAGAAAACGGCGGTACAGCGAAGACTACCGTCGAGCCGCATGAGCAGACCGAGATCCGCGTGCGAGTGTCAAAAGTGCCATACTCGGCAGATGCGCGCGAAAGCTATGCCGATAGCTGGCGGACCCGCGGCAGCTAAGCCTTTTCGCATGATGATCTGAGCCTGCGGGCGGCAACCCGGACGGTTGCCGCCCGTCAGAGCCGAACAAGCTTGAGCCGCGTTTTGAGATCCGTCCGGCAGAAGGCGTGCAAAAAGCAGGTCTGCTCGCTGATATCCAGCATTTCCTGCGCAACCTCATCGCTCTCTGTCGTATCCAGATAGACGTGGGTCTCCACCGGATCGGCGGTTCCCGCCATGCCGGTACCCCCAGAGGCACCGCCGAGGCTGAAATGCGTGTCCTGCACGATGCGGTAGCTCGGCATGTCCAGATTCTGCATCGAAACGAGCCGGCCGAACTGGGTCATGAAACAGAATGCTATACCGGCGCTGATGTATGTGTTGGCGTCGGGCGCGCGGCCCTGCCCGCCGTTGACCGGGGCCTCTTCGCTGAGGAATCGAAAGGACGTTCCGTGTGGCGAATAGGTCATCTGCTGAATGTCCTTGACCCCGTCCGCGCGTAAGGTCGCGATCGCGCCAATGTTCAGGCGCCGGTCCTGTTCTTGCGCCAGCGAGGACGCGGCGGCGGCGGTTCCAAGCGCCACATCCTTTTTCGGCGTCCGGCCGACGGGTTGCATCAGGATCAGGTCTTCGGCTTCGGGTCTGGCCATCGAAAAGCGGTCGCGGGGATCCGCGAACAGCGGTGCGTCCAGTTCAGCCACCCTGGCGGTCGGCAGTTCGGTGCCGCTTTTGGCGAGCTTGAACAGGCTCTCCATCCTGCCGCGCATCAGGCCATTCAGCGGCGAGGCATGGACCGCATTCATCAACAGGGTGTTCAGGGCGCCGTCGTCCAGATCACAGTCAACCTCGACCTGCAACTGCACCGGCTCGGCCCCGCCGATCATGGTGCGCTTCGCCATGGACCCCTTCATCGTATAGAAGTTGTCCTGAATCAGCCGCAGCTTGCTCAGTTCGACGCCCTGCATTCTGGCCAGCGCAAGAATTTCGTTCATGTAGCTGGCGACCATTCCCGTCGACAGAAAGGCGAGTGGACAGGGCGCGGCGTCAAATCCGTTCAGATAGGCGCCCTCGTCGCTGACAAGACGCCATGTAAGGCCGGTTCGCGCAGAGCGCACCAGCGCCTCTTTCTGAAAGCCCGAAAGGGAACGGACCCAGGTGCGCAGCGCCTCGCCCTTGCGGTCGACCGGTGCGCTTATGCCGACCGCGTCGGCGTTCGACACTTTGAAAAACGGCGCAAACCCGCTGTCTGCGATAATGTTACCGGCGTCCTTGGCCATTTCGTGCCCCCTCTGTCCCTAACGTACCTTTTTGGATTTCAGGACTCACCTCTAACACGCGCCGCGAATATCGGATCGGAAAATTTCGAATGTGGCACTAAGGGAATGGCGGGCCGACTGCCGCGCAAGCTAGGGAAATAACGCGGCGGTCAATTTCGCGGCGCTTGCGATCAGAAAATCCTTTTTCTCGATGGCATCCTGAAGGCTTAACCTCTGGCACGGACCGTGAAAGGCCAGCGCACCCACAAAGCGGCCGTCGGGATCACTGACGGGGACGGCTATGGCGACCATGTCTTCCATGAATTCCTCGTCGTCCAGCGCGTATCCGCGCTTCCGTATGTCTTTGAGGTCCGCAAGCAGGGCTTCGGGACTCGTGTGGGTGCTCGGGGTCAGCCGGTTCAGCGTCAGTCCAGCGACGAAGGCCTTGCGTGGCTTCGGCGACATGCTGGCCATGAAGACCTTGCCGCTGGCCGTGCAGTGGAACGGGACGTTCGTTCCGACCGGCAACAGAATCCGGAACGGCCAGTCGGTATCCACCCGGTCGAGATATTTCATTCCTGTCGTCTGCGGGATGACGAAATTGACGGTTTCCTTCACCTCGCGCGCGACATCCATCAGAACCTGGTGCCGGGCTATGTGTACGCGAGAACTGTGCAGCAGTCCCGCGCCCAGCAGTGCCGACCGCCGCGCCGGGCGCAGTTTCTTTCCGTCGGAAGTTCGGGTCAGGAACCCTTCGTTTTCCAGCGTCGTGCAAAGCCTGTGTATGGTTTGCTTGGGCAGGCCGATCTGGCTGTTGATCTCTGTCGGAGACATCGGCTCGTCGCTACTGCCCAGCGCCTCGAGGATGAGAAGCGTTCTGAGATTTGTCGGTATGCGGTCGTCTTTTTCCAAATCCAAATACAATCTTTGACATAAGAGATTTTTAGATTATACGTATATCACCTAAAAACAAGACTAAAAGTCTCATTAATTGCACATTAGGGGTTTTATTGGAATTTGATTTTGTCATTGTTGGCGCGGGATCGGCCGGATGTGCGATTGCGAACCGCCTGTCCGCATGCGGGCGATACAGGGTGGCGCTGCTCGAGGCGGGCGGCAGGGACAGCAATCCATGGATCCATGTTCCGGTCGGCTACTTCAAGACGATGGACAATCCGAAAACAGACTGGCGCTATCGTACACAGCCCGACGCGGGCCTGAACCATCGCTCGATCCCGTGGCCGCGCGGCAGGGTTCTGGGCGGGTCGAGCTCGATTAACGGGCTGCTTTATGTTCGCGGGCAGGCCCAGGATTTCGATCATTGGCGGCAACTGGGCAACACGGGTTGGGGCTGGAAAGATGTGCTGCCCTATTTCCAGCGGTCGGAAACTTGGAAAGGTGCGCCCGACAGCCCGCTGCGGGGCAAGAGCGGCCCGCTCTCGGTGTCTCCGACGCGGTTGCATCGCGAGGTTGTCGACCTGTGGCTCAAGGCCGCCGTAGAGGCAGGGTACAGGAAAAACCCCGACTACAACGCCGAGGATCAGGAAGGCGTCGGCTATTTCCAGTTGACCCTCGACAAGGGACGCCGGTGCAGTTCCGCAGTTGCCTATTTGCGGCCAGCGAAGAATCGCAAGAACCTGACAATTATGACGGGCGTGCAGGTCGAGAAACTGCTGATCACCGAGGGCCGGGTCACCGGTCTGGCCGCCGACCGCGGCGGACAGCGTATCCAGATCGCGGCGGCGAAAGAGGTCATTCTGTCCGCTGGCGCAATCGGGTCGCCACAAATCCTGATGCTGTCGGGCATCGGTGACGGCACGCATTTGCAAGACAAGGGAATAGAGACCATCAAGAACCTGCCGGGTGTGGGGCAGAACCTGCAAGACCACCTTCAGGCCAGACCGATTTTCAAGACCGACCTGTCGACCATCAACATCGAGGTAAACAGCCTGATCAAGCAGGCCATGATCGGGATTCAATATATTCTGAGGCAAACAGGGCCGATGACAATGGCGGCCAGTCTGGGAACCGGTTTCCTGAAAACCTCGCCGGACCTCGAAACTCCGGACATCCAGTTCCACATCCAGCCGTTCAGCGCCAAGAGTCCCGCCGAGGGGACGCATCCGTTTTCCGCCTTTACCGCCTCGGTCCTGCAACTGCGGCCCGAAAGCACCGGGTCTTTGCGCCTGACCTCTGCCGACATGAACGACCACCCGAAGATCGTTCCGAACTACCTTTCGACCGCCACCGACCAGAAGACTATCGTCAAGGGCATCCAGATTGCCCGCAGGATCGCGCAGTTCGAACCGCTGAAGGCGCATGTCACCGAGGAATACGAGCCCGGAAAAAAAGTTGCTTTCGATGATGAGGCGGCAACGCTGGAGTGGGCCAGAAACACCTCTGTTACGATTTATCATCCGACAGGAACCTGCAAGATGGGCAATGATCCGATGGCGGTTGTCGATCACCGGTTGCGCGTACACGGAGTGGCAGGTCTGCGGGTCGCGGATGCCTCAATTATGCCGACGATAACCTCGGGCAACACAAATGCGCCGACCATTATGATCGGCGAAAAGGCCTCCGACCTGATACTGGAGGATGCCGTCTGATGTTCGAACATACCTTTGACATCCTCCAAATCGTATTCGCCGATATTATCCTTTCCGGCGACAATGCGCTGGTGATCGGGATGGCCGCGGCCGGGCTGTCGCCCGAGCTCCGAAAAAAGGCGATTTTCATGGGCATGGCGCTGGCGGCGGGCCTGCGCATATTCTTTGCGGCGATCGCGACTTATCTGTTGGCGCTGCCGGGTATCCTGTTCTTTGGCGGGCTTCTTCTGGCATGGGTGTGTTGGCGCTTCTTCAATGAGATCCGCTACCATCTGGCCGAAAGCGCCGAAGAGGCGCTGAAGCAGGCCGGATATCAGGGTTCGCCTCGGCGCCAGATGTGGAACGCGATGGTGACAATCACCATCGCCGACGTATCCATGTCGATCGACAATGTCGTTGCTGTGGCCGCCATCGCGCGGGACAACACCGCCCTGCTGGTGATGGGCTTGGCGTTGGCGATCGCTTTCATGGCGTTTTTCGCAACGATGATCATGAAAATCATGTCGAAATACATCTGGCTCAGTTGGCTCGGCCTGCTGTTCCTCGTTTACCTGGCGGCGGACATGCTTCACGACGGCTGGCCCGAAATGGCGGCGCTTTTAGGTCTGGGAGGAGCGTGACTGAAACTACCCGAAATCACCAAAATCGAGGCACAGAGCTAAGTAGAAATGTCGAAACCAAGGCCGGACCAAAACGCCTTCGTCGTCCGGTAAAATATCAAAGAAGGCTTATGTTAGGGAGGAACCTATGTTGAATTTTAAAAAACTTGCGACTGGCGCAACGGCTGCTGCCGTCGCCATGTCAATGGTTTCCGGAGCTGCACTGGCCGAGGTGACCATCCGCGTACAATCCGTGCTGCCGTCGAATGCCGACGAGGTGTTCATGCTGCAGGATTTCGCCAATGACGTCGAAGCGCTGACGGCTGGTGAGGTCAAGTTCGAGATCCTGCCGGCAGGATCCGTCGTCGGCGTCAGTGAAACGCT
>JAHEFH010000134.1 GCA_024640245.1 Paracoccaceae bacterium
ACATACCAGATACAGAAGACCTTGTCGTTATGCAAACAACTCGTGGCACAGTTCCAGCGCTTCGACCAGAACATCGACCTCGGCCCGCGTATTGTACAAGCCGAAAGAAGCCCGACAGGTTGCTGAAACGCCCAGATGGTCCATCAGTGGTTGGGCGCAATGATGCCCTGCCCGCACCGCGATCCCGCGCTGGTCCACCACGGTGGAAATGTCATGCGGATGTGCCGCACCATCCAGCGTGAACGAAAATATTGCGCCCTTGGTTTTGGAATTACCCTGAATGTTCATCCAGTTAAGTCCGGCAAACCGTGATTGCGCATAATCACGCAAATCCTGTTCGTGCCGGGCGATATTGTCCATGCCGAGGCCGGTCATATAGTCGATGGCTACCCCAAGGCCGATCATCTGAACGATGCCGGGAGTGCCAGCCTCGAATTTATGCGGCGGATCGTTATAGGTTATGACATCGCGGCTGACATCTCTGATCATGTCGCCTCCGCCCATGAAAGGCCGCATCTCTGCCATGCGGTCCCGCCGGACGTAGAGCGCGCCCGAGGATGACGGGCCATAGAGTTTGTGTCCGGTGATGCAGTAAAAATCGCAACCAAGATCAGCCACATTCACCGGCATGTGCACCGCGGCCTGGGACCCGTCTACGCAGACTGCTATGCCCTTTTCCCGCGCAGCGGTGCAGATGGCTTTCACATCTACCAGCGTGCCGAGCACGTTCGACATATGGGTGATCGCCACCAGCTTGGTCTTGGGGCCCATCGCGTCAATCACGGCCTGCGGGTCCAGATCGCCGTTCACATCGGTTTCAACCCAGCGCAGCACCGCGCCGTGGCGTTCGCGCAGGAAATGCCAGGGAACAATATTGGCGTGGTGCTCCATGACAGACAGAACAATCTCGTCGCCCGGCTCGATCTGCGGTGCGGCCCAGCTGTAGGAAACGAGGTTCAGGCCTTCGGTGCTGCCGGAATTGAACAGAATCTCATCTTCGTGCTCGGCACCCAGAAATTTCTGAATCTTGCTTCGCACGGCCTCGTAATGGTCCGTCGCTAGATTTGAAAGGTAATGCAAGCCTCTGTGAACATTCGCATATTCCTGAGAATAAGCCGTGTTTATTGCATCGATTACGACCTGCGGTTTCTGCGCCGAGGCCCCGTTGTCCAGATAGACCAGCGGCTTGCCGTGTATCTGACGCGACAGGATCGGAAAATCTTTGCGGACTTCTTCTACGTTATACATTCTCAACCACTCCACCGAGTCCGATGCCCAACAGCGCCATCAGGATCGAAAGCACCAGCGCAAGCGTGAAAAAAGCTCCGACAACACCGGCAACGACTGCCATAGGGTTCTTGAACCCATGGATTTCCATAATAAAATTAACCAGAAGATATAACAGAAGGACCAGCGCTGACATGAATATCAGCAGGCCCAGCGGAGGAACCAGCAAGAGTGCCACCATCTGTAAAGCCTGAACAAGAAGCATCACGAACTGCAGCCATGTCGCCGCCAGCAGACTGTCGTTCATCCCCGCTTTCCCGCCGAACATACGTCCGCCATAGCAGACAACCACAGCCGTGATCAGGATCATCGCATACTGGAAAATGAATGCCGCTATTGGAGAGGTTATCCCCAACATGGTTCCGCTTTCGCCTTCAACAGGACTCAGAAGCAAGGAAACTTCGAAAAAGATGACGCCCAAGGCGGAAATCAGCGCCGCCGCAAGGATGATATCAGGAGTCGAATGACCACGCCGCTGGATTTCGGCAAGCACGCCGCGGGGATCTGCGATTGAACGCATCGCAAGCTGAACCCAGTATTTCAACATCTTACGCTCGCTCTGCTTGGAATTCGAAATAGAACTGGCACGCTATCCATTGCCAGAAGAAGACTGCTCCGGTCACCAGTTGCACCGCAACAACAAGCGGATGTGGCAGCACTGGCGCCGCAAGACCGGATAGCAGGATCAGGGGTGCGGATACAAGGGCCGACCAGAACAGCGCGCGCCGGGATTGCGCCCAGCTCGCAGCTCCGCCAAAACGGGCCAGTATGGCATGCGACAGGCCCGCCAGAAGATAAAGCATCAGGGGCAGAAAGAACAGGAACGCCACCAGGTTGGCCGCAGCCAGTGCGAACAAAGGATGTCCTTCCCGATCGGCCTGCACAGACAGTACCGGCAACTGGGCAAGAAAACTCAGAAAGCCGAACAGCATGCCAAAGAACAGCGTTTGCGGCTCATTAACGCCCTTTTCGGCCTGCCCGGCAACCACCGCAACTGGATTGCGATACGCCGTTACGATATCCCCGACCACAGACATTAGGTGCGCCGACGCTCCATCCATCTTTCCAGACGGCTCTGGATATCATGTCCCAGCGCCTCGTCCTCGATCTCTGCGATCGCCTCAGCCAGAAACGCCAGTACCAGCATGTTCTGGGCATCCACCCGCGGAATGCCGCGCGATGTCAGGTAGAACAGCGCTGTCTCGTCGAGGGCGCCACAGGTTGATCCGTGCGAACAGGCAACATCATCGGCATAAATTTCAAGTTCCGGCTTGGCCAGAAAATTGCTGTCTTCGTCGAGCAGCAGAGCTTGCGAAATCTGGTAACCGTCAGTTTTCTGGGCATCCGGCTTCACCAGGATCTTGCCCTGAAAAACGCCGGTCGCACCGTTGCGAAGTACCTTCTTGAATACCTGCCGGCTTTCACAGTTCACGGCGTCATGGGTAATGAACACCGTGTTATCATTGTGAAAATCACCGTCGCCGACACTGGCCGCCGCTACTGTTGCATGGGCATCATCGCCTGTGAACTCGATAACGGCTTCGTTACGCGTCAGAACGCCGTTCACGGTCATAGTGAAGCTCTTGAAGCTGCTTTCGCGACCCAGACGCGCGAACAGATGCGTTACTGCCCGCCGTTCATGATCCCTGCCCTGCGCGCGCACATGGTGGAACGCGGCACGGTCGCCGACATCTATTTCGATGACCTTGTTGAAACGCGCCGCTGCCGGCCCGTTCTCAAGTACGGTCAGGTCCGCACCCTCTTCCAGCTTGATCACGTGGTGGATCATCGCGTCGGAGTGCTCGTCCTGATGCAGGTAATTGAACGCGACAGGCTTGCTTGCCTTGCCGGTGACGCGGATGACGAAACCCGAGCACGCCTTGGCGGTGTTAAGCGCCGCCAGCGGGCGATGCACCGGCTGTTGGCCGCTGGCCTCGAGCACGCCGTAGACCGACGAGGCCCAATGGATGTCTGCCTGCATCGCCTCGGACAAAGGCTCGATTTCAACGCCAGCAAGGGTCGGATCGTCGGATTGTTCCGGATTGAACACGCCATCCACAAACACAAGCATTACGCGATCAATATCGCTGAAAGGGCGCCCCGAGGATTCCTCGAACACACTCGCCTTTGGCGCCACGGGGTCGATCAGCGTCGCGGGATTGGTGAATTTCCAGTATTCGTCAAACCGGTGCGGAGCACCCTGCGACCGGAAGGTCGCCAACGCGCGCGCACGCGCCTCAGTCGCCCACTTTCCGGTTTTGAAAGACGGGTCCGGAAACGCTTGGATCAACGCCTCTGCTGCATCGTATTTTGCCTGTGCGACCGCCATCAGGCCACCTCTGCCAGAATGTCCGCATAGCCGTTGTGCTCGACCTCAAGCGCAAGTTCCGGCCCACCTGACTTCACAATACGACCATCTGCCATGATGTGAACGACATCGGGTTGGATATGGTCCAGCAGGCGCTGGTAGTGCGTGATCACGAGGAACGAGCGCCCCTCGGACCGAAGGGCGTTCACACCCTCGGCGACCAGTTTCATAGCATCGACGTCCAGACCGGAATCGGTTTCATCCAGAATGCACATTTTCGGCTCAAGCATGGCCATCTGCAAGATTTCATTGCGCTTTTTCTCGCCGCCGGAAAACCCAACATTGACCGGACGCTTAAGCATTTCCGCGTCGATCTTCAGGCTTTTGGCTTTTTCGCGAACGACTTTCAGGAACTCTGCAGCCGAAAGCTCTTCCTCGCCACGCGCTTTGCGCTGGGAGTTAACCGCCGTGCGAAGGAATGTCATGTTGCCGACGCCGGGAATTTCGACGGGGTACTGAAAAGCCAGGAACAGGCCTGCCGCGGCACGCTCTTCGGGTTCCATATCCAGCAGGTCGGCACCGTCCAGCGTTGCACTTCCGTCCGTCACCTTGTAGCCGTCTTTGCCCGACAGAACGTAGGACAGCGTGGATTTCCCGGATCCGTTCGGCCCCATGATTGCATGGACGCTTCCGGCGGGAACTTCCAGATTCACACCTTTGAGGATCTGCTTGTCCTCTTCTTCCAGCGCAACGTGCAGGTTGCTGATTTTCAACATGTTCAATTCCTCTTGGATATTCTTCTATTTGGTGGCTTCGGTGCCCATGGGCGCTTGTTCGGCAGCCAGAGCATCGGACAGGGACGGGACCGCCTCGGGCGGTATCGGTATCGTTTTCACCGCCCAGTTTCGGGCAACGGTAAACTGTTTGTTCTTTGCGACGATCAGCGTCAATTCGGGTTCCGCCTTGGGGAAATAGGTCTTGATCTGCGGGATATAGAAAACTGCGTGCGCGCCAAGCGGAATCCATAGGGCAACCCCCAGAATAAGGCCTGTCAGCATCCAGTATTTCCGCAACAATCCGCGTAGCAGAAACACCACTACGACCAACAGTCCGATCATCGCATAGTTCACATATTCGGGGTTATCCGGCACGAAAGACAGAATTGTTTCATACAGCCAGTCTTTCGCCTGGACGAAAACCTTCGGATTGCTGAAATACAATGGTCCGATCGCAAACCCTACGATCAGACCTGCCGGCAACATCAGGACAGAGTTGCCCCGGCGCTTTTCGTAGTAGTATTCCTGATCGTAATCGTAGTTGGTCATTTTCGTTACCTTCCAGACATTTGGCACTGGCTATTTTGTCTAAACCCGCATTCCGGCCTAGTTTCTGGGCGCTCCTCCAAGAGTGACACCCTCGAACATCGGGCCGATATTTATCAGTGGCTTAAACTCCAGATTGAAATTCCCGCTGCGCACTTCATTGAACGAACTTGGCATCCCTCCTCCGAAGAACAGGACGACCAGTACGATGATCACTATCAGTCCGAGCAGGATTTGCTTCAACCAACGCTCCCTTCCAGTGAAATGGCGACGAGCGCCTGCGCTTCCATGGCGAATTCCATTGGCAGCGCCTGCAATACCTCCTTGCAGAACCCGTTGACGACCAGTGCGACCGCCTCTTCCTCGTCCATACCGCGCTGGCGGCAGTAGAAAAGCTGATCATCATCGACTTTCGATGTGGTCGCCTCGTGTTCCACGCGGGACGAGTTGTTGCGTACTTCGATATAGGGCACCGTATGAGCGCCGCACGTGTCGCCGATCAGCAAGCTGTCGCACTGGGTATAGTTCCGGCTGTTCTTGGCTTTGGGGTGCATCCTTACCAGCCCGCGATAGGTGTTCTGCGCCTTGCCGGCCGAAATACCTTTCGAAACGATCCGGGACTTGGTGTTTTTGCCAAGGTGGATCATCTTCGTGCCCGTATCGGCCTGCTGCATGTTGTTTGCAATCGCGATCGAATAGAACTCACCCTGCGAGTCGTTACCGCGAAGTATACAGCTCGGGTATTTCCATGTGATTGCGGAACCGGTTTCGACCTGCGTCCACATAACCTTTGATCGGTCGCCACGGCAGTCGGCGCGCTTGGTCACAAAGTTGTAGATGCCGCCATTCCCGTTCTCGTCGCCCGGATACCAGTTCTGAACGGTCGAATACTTGATCTCGGCGTCTTCCTCGGCGATCAGTTCCACAACGGCAGCGTGCAATTGCGCCTTGTCACGTTGCGGCGCGGTGCAGCCTTCCAGATAGGACACGTAGGACCCCTTGTCAGCGATGATTAAGGTGCGTTCGAACTGGCCTGTGTTCTCGGCGTTGATACGGAAATAGGTCGACAGTTCCATCGGGCAGCGGACGCCCGGCGGTACATATACAAACGAGCCGTCGGAAAATACCGCGGTGTTCAGCGTCGCATAGAAATTGTCCGAGGGCGGCACGACCGTCCCGAGGTATTTTTTCACAAGTTCGGGATGCTCCCGGATCGCTTCGGAAATCGAGCAGAAAATTACGCCTGCTTTTTTCAGTTCTTCCTGAAACGTCGTCCCGACGGACACCGAGTCGAAGACCGCGTCCACAGCGACCTTGCGGCCCTCTGCCGGCGCATCTTCAGCGCCTTCGACACCTGCGAGGATCATTTGCTCCTTCAGCGGTATGCCGAGTTTCTTGTATGTTTCCAGCAACTTGGGATCGACTTCGTCCAGCGATTTCGGCCGATTCTCTGCCATGGATTTCGGCTGGGCGTAGTAATACTGGTCCTGGAAGTCGATCGTGGGATAATTCACCATCGCCCAAGTAGGTTCCTGCATCTTGGTCCAGCGGGTATAGGCTTGCATGCGCCAGTCGGTCATCCACTCCGGCTCGCCGTTCTTGCCGGAAATCAGGCGAACGATATCCTCGTTCAGCCCTTTGGGCGCGTATTCCATCTCGATGTCGGTCTCGAATCCGTATTTGTATTTTCCGCCTACGGATTTCACAGCGTCTACAGTTTCCTGATCGACGCCTTCCTTGACTTGTACATCTTCTACCACGTTCATTCCATTTCCCTTTTTACGCTGCTCTTGCGCGAAACTTTTCATATTGGCGAAGCCATGCATCGGCGAATGCCGTGACTTCGGAACCTGTTGTAGTCGGGCCGATAGACACCCGGATAGCGGAGGCCGCAGTCATCTCATCATATCCCATCGCCTTCAAGACCCGGCTCGACTTTACTTTGCCGCTGGAGCAGGCCGAACCGGCCGAGATTGCGAATCCGGCCAGATCCATTTGCATTACCTGAGTGTCACCCTTCCATCCCGGAACCGCAATGCAGGTCGTGTTCGGCAACCTTTTGCTGTCCCTGCCTATCAAGATAGCGTCCGGAGCGCCATTGGCCAGTCGTTCCTCGAGAGATTTTCGTATTTCGGCGACGCCGTCCCAGACCCCCTGCTCCAAATCGGCTTGCGCCGCCTTGATGGCCGCGCCAAAGCCCGCAATTCCAATAAGGTTTTCCGTGCCCGAGCGCCGCCCGAGTTCTTGCCCGCCGCCGACCGACAGGGGAGTAATGTCAAGCCCGTCGCGCAGGATCAGGGCACCCACGCCTTTCGGCCCGCCCAGCTTGTGCGCGGACAGAATGGCCATGTCCGCACCGCTCCATGAAAACGAAAACGGAATGCGTCCGACAGCCTGAACGACATCCAGCAACAACCAGCTTGCGCGTCGTGCGCCATAAGGCAACAGCCCTTCCTCATCGCGCGAAGGCGGTTCGGTGATGACGCCGGTTTCACTGTTTGCCAGCCCCATGGCCAGAGTGTGGCCGGGTCCGTCGGGACGTTTATCGATATTGCTGAGATCAAAATACGCCCACAGGCAATCGTGCGCGGTGTCCTGCACCATGACATCGCAACCATCGGGCCGATGCCGCAAAACCGAGGCGGCCTCGGTCGCTCCACTGGTGAAAAT
>JAHEFH010000135.1 GCA_024640245.1 Paracoccaceae bacterium
GCTATCTCGGGTATCTTCAGCGCCAGTCTCATTGCATTTTTCGCCTTCATCGGTTTTGACGACGTCGTCAATATCGTCGAGGAAACCGTGGACCCCGCACGTGTCATGCCCTGGGCCATCGGGATTACGCTCTGCATTGTCACGGTATTGTATTTTCTGGTGTCGCTGGTCGCTATCGACGCCCTGCCGCTGGAGGAACTGGCCGGGTCCTCCGCGCCGATCGGTTTGTTGTTCGAGCGGCTGACAGGCTGGCCGCCGCTGGTCATTACCCTGATCGCCATATTCGCCACAATGAACGGCGTGGTAATACAGATCATCATGGCCTCCCGCGTCACCTACGGGCTGGCGCGCGGACGGAATTTGCCGAGAATTCTGGGGCGCGTGAACCCGGTGACGCGCACGCCGTTGCTGGCAACTGCGATCATAACGGTCACGTCGCTCTTTCTCGCGCTATTCGTTCCGCTGGACCAACTTGCCGAGTGGACAACACAGGTCATTCTATCGGTGTTCGTTCTGGTTAATCTCTCGCTTCTACGCATAAAACTGCGCCGTGAACCGGTCCCTGAAGGTGTGTTTACCGTTCCCCTCGCCGTGCCGGCGCTGGGGGCCGTCACCTGCTTCCTTCTGGTCGTCGGATCGGTTGTCGTGTTCTAATCCGTCAAGGTGACGGGCACTGGGCCGGCATATGTATAGTTAAAATCATCCGCGCCTCGATTCCCTCTGGACAGGACAGGTGCGCTATCCTAAAACGCCCCGACCCAAGGCAGTTGCCTTACCCGTGCCCGGGTAGCTCAGGGGTAGAGCAGTGGACTGAAAATCCTCGTGTCGGTGGTTCAAATCCGCCCCCGGGCACCATTAATATAATTACAACAACTTTGAAAACATACTTAATCTTGAAAGCTCTAAAACAACTCGCCGTTGCTTTTGGGCGGGATTTCCAGAGCGAAAATCGCATTCCTTAGTTATTTGTCAATTGGCCTCACGACGCAGATTCGCAAGCTCGCCTGTTGATGCCGCGCGCGCTGTATCGCCTCAAGCCATTTTCATCTGTCAATGCCACTAGCCTATTGGAAGGCGAGCCATATGCCGAACGGCAAAATCGCGATGCTCGCAAAATGTCCTACGACGACCATCGAAGCCACTTTGTTTGGTTCGGTCTGGAACTTGTCGGCGAGCATATAGTTAAACACCGCAGAGGGCAGGCAGGCGTATAGGATAAATGCGCCTCTCTCGACCCCTTCCAACGGGATAATAGACAAAATAGTGTAGCAGGCGACTAGTCGCAAACCTGCGGTCAGAATTGCGCCCCTCACTCCAACCCCGGTGTCTTTTATCTGACTGGTGGACAGTCGCGCACCTAGTGACAAAAGCATCATTGGCACGAGAACATTGCCGATCATCAACAAAGGTGTGTCCAACCAAACGGGCAGCTGCAAGTTCCACTGAGAAAATGAAACACCCAGAACGGTCGCCCAAACCAGAGGGTTTGCATATACGGTGCGCCATTCGATACGCCCGCTCATCAAACCTGCACCCAAGGTGAAGTGAAGGATATTCGATAAGACTAATAGAACCACCGCAATGGGCAATCCCTGGGGACCAAAAGCAAGAACGATTAGGGGAATTCCAACTGGACCGACATTGGTGAACATTACGCATGGCAAGAAAGCACGCCACTCTGCGCCCGAGGCTCGGGCAAATGGCATGGCAATTATCCCGCTGAGCAAAATATGTAATGCGGCGGCGGCTGTGAAAAGAACCGCCCCCATTGGATCGAAATCCTTATTGGAAAGTGAGGTGAAAATCAAAATTGGAAGTGCGATGTCGATGATCATGCGGTTCACGCCCGCAAGATCTGGTTTGACCAACTTGCTGTAGCTAAAGCCAACAGAAACGATCAGAAAAATAGGCAGAGTAATTTCAAGAATTGGGATCAGCACGAAAACCTCAATATTTGAATTATGGACACCATTTGGATGCTGGGGTCAGTTAGAACGCATCCTCGCGTATCTTCGAGGTGGTGTCAGACTATTTCGAACCAGACTAAGAATGGATGGTGAAGGTTCTGTCAACCGACATTCCCCATGTGAAACGGGCTCTCTGTGAAGTTGACGCCGCATCGCCCGCCAATCGCCTCTTCGCGGCTTCGAGGTGTTCCTTGAACCAGTTACAGTAAATGCTCTGGAGGATGACTTGCTTGCAGCTTGACGCCCAGGCAAATTCCTATGAACTGAAAATCCTCGTGTCGGTGGTTCAAATCCGCCCCTGGGCACCATTTACAACTAAGAACTCAGCTCTATTTCACTCTTCTCAATGCGCCTCTCAGCAACCTTGGTTGCTTTTTGGACGGAATTAGAAAAACGAAGATTGGAAATCATATCGTTTCACGACGCAGATTCTTGAGTTGCGTCTACGCAAAAAAGAAAATTGCAGAATGGTTACTAGAAAAGAAGATCTCTTAAAGCTGGTACACACCCTACAAGCCCAAGTGCACCACAGTGCCCGGACAGACCTGGCCTAGAGCGCCGGTGCTTGTACCGTCCGCGATTTTTCCCGATTTACCTGGGTTCCGTCATCCGCGATTTCTCGGTGAATCCAGGACGTAAACTCCCTGATCATTGGATCTGTTGATCTCGCCTCGGAATAGGCAACCGAATAGATGATGGAGGGTATTGTTATGGTGTCAAACAGCCGGACCAGACGTCCGTCGGCCACGGTGCCGCGAACAATTGCATCATAGGCGAGAGAGACGCCTTGCCCTTTTTCGGCGGCCGTAGTGGCCAGTTCGCAATTCGGAAAGGTTGGCCCTCGCGGGAAGACAGGCGGAGACAGGCCCGCGGCACGGAACCACTCTTCCCACCCGTCCATCGTTTCGTCATGCATTAATGTGAGCCGCAGCAGGTCCTCGGGCGCGTTCACGTTCTGACTCTTCTTGAGGGCCGGGCTGATGACCGGATATCTGCCCGACTCCATGAGGGGTTCAGTAACCACACCCGCTCGCTTGTCATCGGACCACTGGATTACCAGATCGGCATCATTTGAAGCGAAATCAGTTGATGGCGCTGCCTCCGAAACTCTGAGTCGGACACGATCGCAGAAACTAAGTCTGTTGAGGCGCGGCACGAGCCAGCGGGCTGCGAACCCGGGCGTGCTGAGAACGCGAAAAGGCCGGTGCCCTGCCTCGCGGATTGAACGTGTCGACGTGTCAAGATCATTCAGCAGCGTCGTCAGCTTTCCAGAATAAGCCCGGCCGGTCAGCGTCAACTGCAATTTGTTTCCTAAGCGCTCGAAAAGAGATGTATCGAGGTACGCTTCCAATGCGCGAATTTGGTGGCTGACCGCCGAAGGAGTCAGGCACAGCTCCTCCGCTGCGCACTTTATGCTCATATGTCTGGCGGCAGCTTCAAATGCCTTGGCTGCTGCGAATGGTGGAAGTTTGCGTCCCAATAGGTAGTTAATCCTTCAGTCGACAGTCGCGGCACTCATTATGAATTTTGTATAAACATAGCATGCGGAGCAAGCCGGAACAAACCGGCCCCGTTCTGGACCGGATCAGGCTCCAACCGCGAGCGCGAAAAAATTTCAGCCTAGGCTGAAAAATCCGCGCTCGGAGATCGCCCCGTCGCCCGATACGCTGTCTCGGACAATCTAAGGGAGATTTTATTATGTTTCGCAATTTTGCAAAAATACCCGTCCGGACCTTTCTTATCGGTGTCATTGCCGGCGCCGCGGCAACTGCAGGAAGTGGAAAGGTCATAGCGAGCCTGACCGGTCCAACTGAACATAAGGGTCTGGGTGTCGATTTACTGGAGGAACTTTCGGCGGACACGCTGGAAGCGACGATCGGCTTGTCCGGTTACACCATGCGGATGAGAGCGATTGAGGTCGCACCGGGTGGCCAGATCGCTCAGCATGGCCACGCAGACCGCCCCGGCATCGTAACCGTTGTCGACGGGGCCTGGGTAGAAGGCCAGCCATCAGGAGAGCGCACCTTTCAAGCGACAGACTTTGGGACATTTCCCGAAAATGAGGACACTGTTCACTGGGTCTACAACAGAACGGACGCACCAGCGACGGCTCTGGTCTGCGATATTGCGAAATCGGACTAATCTTCTTGGAGTTTTGCGAAACCTTCGGCGCGATCCTTGTGTCTGTGGGTTAAATCCGCCCGCGGCACCGTTAAAATCAAAGATGCCAAGCGAGTGACTTTTCTGCGGATGCGGGCCGGAACAGGTCGCCACGCAAGCAGTGTTCCTTGCAAAACTTGATCGCGTTCGTGCAACAAGTCCTCGATGTTTCGAAGCGCCGGTGGGAAGGTGACATAAAGCTTCACTGCCAGGGGCGGATGATTTCCGGCGAAGTTTTGAAGTAGCGAAATGGGTTGGGGTTTTTCATGCGGAGAAACTACTTCGCCTCCCTGCCCTCCTCAAGTTATTTGCCTCTGACAAAGACGACCGCACATGGCACCACCGCCAAGGGAAAGACCACCTTACCGTCATATGATCTCGCGATATCAAACCGCTGATTTCGGGCCGGTGACGAAATTTTTGCCGGCTCCGGTTCATTCTATTGTAAGGCGTCGATGCCTTCCTATATATTCATTATTGCAACCATGGAGGCCATTATGGTCCGCTTCGCTCTTCCAGTAATTCTGCTCGCCGCCGCCGCCCCTGCATTCGCAGACGAGGTGACGGCAACTGTCCTGGCTTTTGACCGCGTCGACAGCATCATCGTTCTTGATGACAAAACCGTCTTCAACGTAACCACTCCGGAAGTGATCCCCGAAGGCCTGAAGGCCGGTGACACGATCACGATCGACTTCAAAAGCGAAGGCGACAGTGGCGTGGCAACAATTTACAGCATCAAGAAAATGTAAACACATTCGTGGGCTGGGACAGGTGCTCGGCCCACGCTTGGATTGTAGAAGTGGGGTCGGTTGATGCTCACTCACTAGATTTCGCAGCGCTGACGACGGAAATGCGGAGCCTCGGCTTCTCTGGGCGTCGTCATGTAGCTGTGGGCGTGTATCGCGCAAGCCTTATGGCAGTCGGGACAGTTAAACGCAGGACGTGGTCGTGCGTTTAGTGTCCCGATCCTCTTTCATCCTTTCCGCCAAGTTTCACAGTGGCACCCAGCTTACGATCTGCGGCGCCTGCAGCGCACCCGCTTGCCGTTTGACTTCGCGTCCGCCTTTGAAGGCAATCATCGTGGGAATTCCGCGAATGGCGTAGGTTGCACCCGCTTGCGGGTGGTCCTCGGTATTCAGTTTGACCAGCCGCGCCTTACCGTCGAGTTGCGCCGCGGCCTGCGAGAATTGCGGAGCCATCATCCGGCAGGGACCGCACCAAGGGGCCCAGAAATCCGCGACCAGCGGCAGGTCGTCATTGCGCGCAGCCTTCTGCAGCGTCGCGAAATCCACCTCGGTGACCTTTCCGCCTGCAAGCTTTGCACCGCAGGTCCCGCATTTCGCCGCGCCAAGCCGCTCCTGAGGCACTCGGTTCACCTGACCGCAGTCCAGACATGTCAGTTTCAATCCAGCCATAACAGATCTCCATAAATATTCCTGATCTGATATATGGTTTGCGCGCGCCAATCCAAGCCCCGGCAGTGACGTGCAAGGCCTTCGCCAAGAAGGCCCCAGTATTTGCCGATATCCCCACCCGTTCGTTTCATCCGCAACCACCCGAATGACGCCCTCACGGATTTCGAGATGTTTTTTCTTCCCCTCCTTCCGGCGGCAATGGTGGCTTGGCTATCCTGCAATTGCGGAAGATCGGACTTTTTACGAGATCTAATGGTGCGGGCGTAGCAGATGCAGTCCGGCAGGGCACAGGCAGCTCAGTCAAAGACACCGTCCAACGAGGCAACCTAAACAGAAGTTGCATGCCTCAAGATGGCATCCGGCGTGAATGGCAGACGACGCATTCGCAGTCCGGTCGCATTGTAAAGTGCGTTCGCTATCGCGGCAATTGTAGGACCCGGAGAGGCCTCTCCTGCGCCAACCGGCTCCACGCCCGGAACATCGAGGACGACGACATCCATCTTCGGTATATTGTCGAAGCGGATGACCGGATAGCTTTCCCAGTCGACCGAAGTGATGCCATCGCGGTCCCACTGCACTTCTTCGTAAATGGCCCAGCTGGCTGCCTGAAGAAAACCGCCTTCAAGCTGCGCCCGAAGCCCTTCGATGTCGATGACGCGGCCGGCGTCGGCGACGATGATCGCGTGCTTCAGGATGATTTCGCCAAGCTCGCCAACCTGGATATCCACGCAGATGCCGACGCGGGTCATGGCGTTCTTGTATTGGGCATAGGCGATGCCACGGCCCGACGTATCGCCCGCAACCGGCGTCTGCGCCATGCGCTCCTCCAGCGCCGCGATGACGGCCAGGGCGCGCGGATCGTCCAGATGCGCCCGCCGATAGGCAAGCGGGTCCTGCCCGTTCTGTTCCGCCAATTCATCCATCGTGCTTTCGAGCGCGAAGACATTAGTCGTGGCCCCGAGGCAGCGAAGCGCAGAGCTCCGGTGCGGCAGGCCCGACACCAGGTTCTTGACGAACCGCGTTTCGCCGACCGCATAGACCGGATCGAGGTTCCGGTGCATCCCGCCTTGCGCTTTCATGTTCGGTATGGCCACCGGCGCCGGAAACGGATCGGCGCGCAACAGGTTTGACAGCAACCGGGACGGTCCGGCGTTGTTTGGGCCCTGTCGCGGTCTTCCTCGGTGCGTGTCTGCGAAGGCTTCGGCCGAATAGGCGGTTATCCGACCGCCATCCGACGTCGCAACGGCCAGATCGACCGCCATTGCGGGCGCATAGGGTTCCCAGCGGTGCTCTTCTTCGCGGGTCCATTTCAACAGGACCGGCGTATCCGGCAACGCCATTGCGACAAGCGCCGCGTCCAACGCGGCGTCATCGGCCCCGTTGTGGCCATAACAGCCGGACCCGGGCCGATGGGCAATCACGACCTGCTCAAGCCCAAGGCCAAGGCTGTCCGCAATGCTTTCGCGCAACGGATAGATGCCCTGACTGTGGCAGGTGATTTGCAGACGGCCCTCTGACCAGACGGCGAATGCCGCGGACGGGGCCAAGGATCCGTGCATGAGGTACGGGCGTTCGAACCGGGCCGAGTGAGTCAGGCCTTGCAGAGGGTCCGGCACCGGCCCCTTCCCCGGTACGCCGCCGACAACCGTGAAACGCGCCGCATTCCCGGCCTTGAGTTGGCCAAAGACATCCAGTTCCGGCAATCCGCCGTTGTCCGCCCACTGGCAGGCGGCGGCAAGGCGCAACGCCGCCTGAACGACCTGCCATTCGACCGGCCCGGCAATCGCCAGAAAACTTCCGTCGCGGACCAGTTGAAGCCCGTCTCCGGCAAGCCGGTCAACCGCGCTCGCCGGAATATCCAGCAACCTGGCCCTCGCGTGGGGCGGACGCACCACGCGGGCATGCAGCATGCCCGGCGCGTCCAGATCGTGAACGAAAACATATTCGCCGGTGACCATTTCCGGCAATCCGCGCAT
>JAHEFH010000022.1 GCA_024640245.1 Paracoccaceae bacterium
GAAAACGCGCTCGTCTCAGGCCACGTCCTGCGCGCTGAACCGTGAATGGGCGAAATCCCAGTACAGGCTGCGGGCGCGCATCGTCATCGGGCAATCCGGCATGATCCGGTCCTCGAACCTCGCCACGGGCATGACCTTGGCGATATTACCGGTGGCGAAAATTTCGTCCGCCTTGGCGAAATCCTCGACTTTCAGCGAAGTTTCCGTGACCTTGACGCCGTCGGCACGCAACAGCTTGATCACCCGCTGCCGGTTCAGACCATTCAGGAAAGTGCCGTTCGGAACCGGGGTCAGAACCTCGTTGTCACGGACAAGAAACACGTTTGTTGAAGCGGTTTCGGCAACATTGTCGTCAATATCCAGCGACAGAGCATTGCTGAAGCCACGCTTGCGCGCATCGGCCATGATACGGCCGTTATGGGCATAGAGCGATCCGGCTTTTGCCATCGTCATTGCCATATCCGGGCGCGGCCTGCGATAGTCGGACACCGTCAGGGAAAACGTACCGACTTCGGGCATCGGCAGCTCCTCTATACAGATCGCGACAGCGGTGCTGTCAGGGTCGATGTCGATGATGCCGGGGGTACCTTCCCGTGCCCACATCATCGGGCGCAGGTACAACGCCGCATCCGCGTCGAACATCTTGCAACCCTCTTCAATCAGGTCGAAGACCGTTTCGGCGGTCACCGGAGAGACCATGCCCATAGCATCGGCAGAGGCCACAATGCGGTGGCAGTTCAGGATCAGGTCGGGGCGCACACGCTCAAACTGACGAGCACCGTCAAACACCTGGCTGCCCAGCCACGCCGCATGGTCCGCCGCGCCGATGATCGGCGCGTTGCCGCGGTGCCATTTGCCCTCGTACCATGTGACGATGTTTTTGCTGAGTGCCATTGCCGCGTTCCTTAGCCGTCAAAATATTGCAGGGGGCTTACCTAGCCACTTTCGCCACCCGCCGCAAGACCTTCAGCCCTTGCCAGAGCGCCCCGGTAGATCATCGGGCGCATCGCCTTTCGGAGCCTTCACCCAGTCGAAGAACCGCGACTGCGCGGCCAACAGATCCTTGACGACCGGCGTCGCCCGAGCTTTTGCCTTCAGCTTTTCAATTCCCATGACATCGTCGATCCGACGGTCGAGGAAATCCCACGTTCCCTGATGGCCGTCACTGTCGTCGCCCAGCCAGTACAGAACCGTCGCGGAATAGACCGCCGACAGCGTCGCGCGCTTGCTGTACCAGTTCAAATCGTCCGAGGTGTCGCCCAGCGCCGTCCAGATCAGATCGGCGGTTTTCCAGATCGCGCTCACCCCCTCGGCCACATTGGCGGGCAAGGCAAAAAACGCGACGCCGTGACGGACTGCATCCTTTTCACGTTCCACCTGTTCCAGCCTCAGACGCACAGCATGTGCAATCCGGTCGCGGAACCGAATGCCCGACATATCTTCCCCTTCCAGAGCCGCCAGCATGCCGGCATCTCCGGCGCGGTGGAAGGCCAGCGCGAGGTCGAGCGACCCGCGTGGAAACGCCTGTGCCGCAAGACCAGCATCGACGCCCGAATCCGCCACGCCCTCGCGCAGGGTTTCCGCACTCCAGCCATCGAAAACCACATGCGGCAAGGCAGCGGCAAGCACCTTTTCCCGGGCGATTTCAATATGATCGGCTTCGGTTTTGCGGGACTTGGTCATGAGTTTTCCTTTTCTTCCCTGCTGGACATAACGCGCGCGCTTTGCTATAGGGCGGCTTCCTGCACTTCTGCAACTTTAACATAGAAAGGTGGTGACACCACATGCAGGTACAAGTTCGCGATAATAATGTCGATCAGGCGCTTCGTGCCCTGAAGAAAAAACTGCAGCGTGAAGGTGTGTTCCGTGAGATGAAACTCAAGCAACACTACGAAAAACCTTCCGTAAAACGCGCCCGTGAAAAGGCCGAAGCAGTACGACGCGCTCGCAAACTGGCCCGTAAAAAGGCTCAGCGCGAAAACGGTCTCTAGGACATTGCGACTTATTTCGGGGCCTCGGCCCTCATTTGTTAAACCCTCGACTTTGTCGGGGGTTTTGCTTTTAAGGAACCTTGTATTGGTGCCGGCAATCCCCAGATAAAAAAGACAACCAACCTGAAGGGAGCCAGAAAAATGAGTATCATCAAAGTAATCGAAGTAATGGCCGAATCCCCGAATTCTTGGGAAGACGCGACCAAAGTTGCAATCGAGAAGGCGTCGAAGTCCGTGGACGGGATCGTTTCCGCCTGGGTTCAGGACCAGTCCATCCACCTCAAGGACGGCAAGATCGACACCTATCGCGTAAACTGCAAAATCTCGTTTGTAGTCAAGTAGCACCCTAAATACAGCAGGCCCGGAGCAGCCGCTTCCGCCCCATTATCCGGACCTGCCCAATTCTGAATTCTAAAAAGCCCGCTTTCAGAGGAATCTCACGCTCAGGTCTGCGGTGTTCCTAGCGCTGTGACCACGACCATGGCGTCCGACTGCCATATCACTTGTCGTCGCCACTTTTCCGGTGGCGACTGGCGCAGTGTTATGGCCAGAAGCGTAGAGGTTTAAACCTTCCCGGAGTCGTACTCATAGACCTGTTCGGTTTTCACACCGGGCAATTCGCCGAAATTCTTCATCAGCCGTGCTGGAAAGACGCTGCCTCGAAGATGCTCGAAACCCTGAACATTGTACAGGATGCGCGTCACGTTGGTGGAACACATTGCATCCCACGACGAACCTCGCTGTTTGGCGAGCGCAAAGGCCTGTTCGGCGACGGCCGGACTGACCTCTACCGTCTGCAATACCACATGATGGGTGTCGCGGGCGTGGAAGGAAACGTACCGTTTAAGGATTTCCGGCGTAATGCCGTACAGCAGGTCGCCCTGCTCGGGAACGGTTGAATTGTTATAGCGACCGGCCGGATCGTACATCGTGCGTTGCGATGCATTGATCATCAGCGAACTGTGCCCGCCCGCCCCGGTGCTGTTGCTGACCATGGTGATCAGGGTCAGCGATGGCGGTCCATCGTAAACATAGGCACGACGTTGCACCTCTTCGGGGCTGTCGTAGACAGGCGCCGTTCCGCAGGCCGACAGGACGACCAGCACGGCAAAAATACAAATGGAACGTAATCCAGCCATTACCGATTATCCAAGCGCAGACCTAAAGCCGGCTCAAGAATTGAAAATCGCCAGAAAAATCAGGACCGAGATCGAAGCCACGATAATGCGGACCGACCAGCGCAGAAAACCGTCGAAGGTCTTTTCCTGTTCGGTGACATCCATGGAACCGTGTTCGTATTTCGCCATTGTCAGTAACTCCAAAACTGAATTTTACGACTCTATCCCATAAATCTGCGCAATTGAAAAGTGCGACGTCGAACCTGCGGCCATCTGTTGCGTTTTGCCGCGGCTATTCTTCGTCCGCAGCATCTGCCAGTTTCGCCGCCAGACGGAACCCGATCCGGTTCGGGGCATGTTCGCGGTCTACTTTCGGCTGCGATACCAGCAGGACGTTCAACTGATGAACATGCTGGATCATCTGCATTCTGGAGCCGCTTTCGGAAACGCCGTTAAAGGTGATCATATCGGGCGGGAAGTATCCCATGCCCTGTATGCGCAGCGAGCCCGCATCACTGCCGACGAAACCCATGCCGACCTCGTGATCGTTGTCGAGACCTTCCTCGAAGCTTTTGATATACAGAACGATCCGTTCATAAGCCCACTCAGCCTCGGATTTATGCGGCCGCGGTTTGCGGCCCTGCATTTCCCGAGAGGGAACATTGCCGGCGCGCAACTCTCCTCCGGCCGTGATCTCGACGGAATAGGCTTCAGGCAGGGCAGCGGCCTCTGCCGCTTCCGCCGTTGTACGGATGTCGCCACCCATGCTTACGCGTGTTTTTTCCGCCAAAGGAAGGCTCCGTCCGGTCCTGTTTCACGAGTTATCTTATCGTCAAAGTACAGGTGGTTCAAATGGGCAACCGCCTCGCCCAACGCCAGCGAATGTACGGACAAACCGACCTTGCGCTTGAACAGCACGGGAAAGCAATCGTTGGCGGTGCGCGGCGTTTCAAGAAATTCCACAAGCCGATCGAGACCGGCGCGCTGGTTGTCTGCCAGCTGCTTCAGGCGGGTCGGCAGGCCGTAAAACGGCAACTTATGCCCCGGCAGAACCAACTGGTCGTCGCGGGCATGTTCCTGTAGCGCGTCGCACGACGCCAGCCATTCCGCCATTGGATCGGCCTCCGGCTCCGTCGCGTAGACCCCCACGTTCGAGGAAATTCCAGGCAGCACCTGATCACCGGAAATGACGATGCCGTCTTCGCGCGAAAACAGCATCAGGTGTTCCGGCGCATGTCCGTCGCCTCGGCGGATATCCCAAGTGCGATGCCCGATGCAGATCGTCTCGCCCTCGCTCAACCGGCGATAGCCCAGCGGCATATCGTGCACCATATCGGCAAAGTTGCGCGGTCCGGTTTCCAGCCGCTGTGCCAGAATATCCTTGTCGATACCGGCCTCGCGGAAGAATTTGAGGGTTTCCGGCGGAAACTCCTTCTGCACGTCCAGCGTCAGCATGCGCGCATAGATCCAGGCCGTACGTGACGACAGCAGTTCAGTCCCGTGATGGGTCTGGAACCAGCCTGCCATGCCGACGTGGTCGGGATGGTGGTGGGTGACCAGCGCGCGCCTCACCGGCCTGCCCTGTAGCGGCCCCGACATGATTTGCTGCCAAAGCGCGATACCGCGCTTAGAGTGGTATCCGGTGTCGATGATGCACCAACCGTCGCCGTCGGCAATAGCATAGATATTGACGTGGTCCAGCGCCATCGGCAGCGGCAGACGCAGCCACAGGATGCCCTCGGCAACCTCTATGGCCTCACCTTCCGCCGGCGGCGTATCGATCGGGAAGTGCAGTTTGCTTTTCATAAGGTTTTCTAGGTCAGTAACCCGTCGGTATCCAGCGAATAAAGCATCGCTGCGCCGGAACCCGCTGCTGAACAAAGTCCTGCGATTTGCGACATCTCGTGGCGCACGAAGAAAGACAACAGCGCCATACGGTCGCCGTTATCCGGATCTGCCAGCGCGGCCCGCGCCAGATAGTGCCCGCCCAGCGTCAGGGCAAAGGCGCGCAGGTATTCCACCGCTCCGGCAAAACGGTCGTTTAGATCGCTCTGGTCGGTCATCCAGTCCGTTGTACGGTTCATGGCTTCCAGTTCGCAGTTCATCGCGAGGGCCAGATCGGGGTCGACTTGTTCCAGACGGCTGATGGTGTCCGCCACCTCTGCCAGCAGCGCCCGTGCCGCCGCGCCGCCGTCGGCCAGTTTGCGCGACACCAGATCCATCGCCTGAATACCGTTTGTTCCCTCGTATATACGGGTGATACGAAGGTCGCGCAGGTACTGTGCAGCACCGGTTTCCTCGATATATCCCATGCCGCCATGCACCTGCATGCCCAGATCCGCGACCTCGCAAGCGCTGTCGGTTCCGAAGGCCTTGGCCAGAGGCGTCAGGAAGGCACCGCGTTCCGCCCAGGCCTGATCTCCGGTGGCTTTGGCCATATCGAGGCTAATGGCCGTGTCGAGGCACAGCGCCCTAGCTGCGAACACCCGCGTCTTCATCGTCAGCAGCATGCGGCGCACGTCGGCGTGGTCGATGATCCCTCCGCAACCATCGCTCACAGGCGTTTCCCCCTGCTTGCGGTCACGGGCATAGGCGGTCGCCTTCTGGCGGGCGGCGTCCGCCGTCCCAACGGCCTGCATGCCGACCGAGAGGCGGGCGTTGTTCATCATGGTGAACATCGCGGTCATGCCGCTGTTCGCCTCGCCGATCATCCAGCCCGTGGCGCCGTCGAATTCCATCAGGGCGGTGGGTGAGCCGTGAATGCCCACCTTATGTTCCAGCGACACCGCCTGCAGGGTGTTCGCCCGGCCCGGATTGCCATTCGCGTCGGGCAGGTACTTCGGCACCAAGAACAGGGAAATGCCTCTGGTGCCCACGGGCGCGTCGGGAACTCTCGCCAGAACCATATGGCAGATATTTTCCGCCACATCGTGATCGCCCCAGGTAATGAAAATCTTCTGGCCCGAAATGCGCCAAGTACCGTCGCCGTTTTCCTGTGCGGCGGTCCGCAAGGCTCCGAGATCGCTGCCGGCCTGCGGTTCGGTCAGGTCCATGGTTCCGGTCCACACGCCCGAGACAAGCTTGGGAAGATACAGCGCCTTGATCTCGTCGCTCGCGTGGTTCTGCAGCGCCTCGATCTGACCCTGCGTCAGCATGGGATTGAGCGCCAGCGCCATATTCGCGCCAGCGGCCATATCCGCCAGACCCGCCAGCAGCGTCAGCGACAGGCCCATTCCGCCATATTCAGGGTCAGCGTTGATCCCGACCCATCCGCCCTGCGCCAGTGCGCGATACGCTTCCCTGAAACCGGGCGACGTCCGCACAACACCGTTTTCGATCGTCGCTGGATGTAAGTCTCCCGTGCGGTTCAGAGGATAGAGCACCTGCTCCGCCAACCGTCCGATTTCGGACAAGACGGCGCGGGCCGTATCAATCGTAACCTCGGAATATGGAGCGGTTCGGGAAAGCTGTTTGAAGTCCAGCACATGGGCCAGAAGGAACTCGATTTCCGAAATCGGGGCGCGATACGTCATTCTTTCCTCAAAACTTGGCTTTATTCACCTGCAGAGGCGCGCTAAGACGGGCCAGTCCAGAAAAGGCTAGTCACCGGCTCATAAACCTGCAATCGGGACACAGCGTCAATCGGGTAAGAGACATTGCGTCAATATGGATAAATTGGTCACAAAAAAGCTGCCCGCCAACAGCGAAGGCATCAAACAGGCGGCGGCGATTCTCCGGGCCGGCGGGCTTGTGTCCTTTCCGACAGAGACAGTCTACGGGCTGGGCGCAGACGCCAGCAACGGCCGCGCGGTGGCAGCGATCTATGCCGCCAAGGGCAGGCCTAGTTTCAACCCGCTGATCGTCCACCTGCCCGATCTGGCGGCGGCAAGGTCGTTCGCGGAATTCGATGACCTGTCCCTTAAACTTGCGCAAGCCTTCTGGCCCGGTCCGCTGACGCTGGTCCTGCCGCTGAAGGCGGTTGGCGACCTGTCGGATCTGGTCACTGCCGGACTGTCCAGTGTGGGACTGCGGGTTCCGGCGCATCCTTTGGCACACGCTCTGCTGAAGGAATTCGGCGGGCCGGTCGCGGCACCCTCTGCCAACCCCTCCGGCCAGATCAGCCCGACTACCGTGGATCATGTGCTGGACGGGCTTTCCGGCAAGATCGACGCAGTGGTGGACGGCGGATCCTGTCCCGTAGGTCTGGAATCGACGATTGCCCTGTCAGACGGCGTCCGCGTCGCAATTTTGCGGGACGGCGGCGTGACCCGGGAACAGATCGAGGCCTGCCTCGGCCAACCGGTCATGGATGCGGAACAGACCGACACTCCGCAGTCGCCGGGACAGCTTGCCTCGCATTATGCACCTTCGGCGAAGGTCCGGCTGAACGCGCAGGCGCGGCATGGCAACGAATTGCTTTTGGGATTCGGGCCGGAGTGCGCAGAGGCGGACCTCAATCTTTCACCTGCAGGCGATCTGATCGAGGCGGCAGCGAACCTGTTCGGGTATCTGCGTCGGATGGACGAATTGGCTCAACTGCGGGGTGTCGGGACAATCGCGATCTCGCCGGTGCCGATGACCGGTCTTGGCGCGGCGATCAACGACCGACTGAGGCGCGCGGCCGCACCACGCGGCTAGGCCATACCGCCCTTGGACGACAACAGGCGCGGATCTATTCCGATCGTGGCCAGCGCCTTGTCCCATTTCCGGTCCTGTTCGTTCGAGAAAACCAGTTCCGAGGACGCGTCGCAGATCAACCAGCCATTGGCGCGAATCTCATCCTCCAACTGGCCCGGACCCCATCCGGAATAACCCAGCGCCAGCAGGCAGGACACTGGTCCGGCCCCGCGCGAGATGTCCGACAGGATGTCTCTGGTCGCGGTCATGCCGAACTCGGCATTGACCTCGAGCGTCGCCTCGGTCGCGCTATAGTCCGTACTGTGCAGAACGAAACCGCGGCTGTTCTCCACCGGTCCGCCGATATGCACAGGCACCTTGATCGACCGGTCGCCGGTGGGAATGCGCAATTGTTTCAGCAGATCGGAAAATTGCAGATCGCCCGCCGGCTTGTTTATGATCAGGCCCATCGCCCCATCAGGGCTGTGGGCGCAGACATAGACCACGGATTTGTCAAAACGGGGATCGCCGATACCCGGCATGGCGATCAGCAGCTTTCCGTTCAGGTTTTCATGACTTTGCGCTTCCATGGCCTATTATTTGTGGCTTCCGCCCGAAGATGCAAGTGCCACACGATTGCGATGACATAAGTCTCTCCCAAATGTGACTTTCTCTTTGTTCTGCCAACTTGTAACTTGAGCGAAACCAGAAATGGACCCATCCATGAAACACTTTCTCGGCCCTCTTCTCGCATTGGCACTGTCGGGCACGACCCCCGCGACTGCAGAGGTCGTGCATGATGCCGCCTCGGGCCTGAAAAGCGTCGAATTCCTGGACGGCTGGCGTCTGCCGGACGGGCGCCGGATGGCGGCAGCGCGGATCAGGCTGGAAGACGGCTGGAAAACCTACTGGCGCGCGCCGGGCAGCATTGGCATTCCGGCGCAGTTCGACTGGACCGGCTCTAAAAACTTATCAGAGGTGCGGTTCCACTGGCCGACTCCGACTGTTTACCGCGAAGACGGGTTGGTCACCATCGGCTACAAGCACGAACTGGTCCTGCCGATCGAACTGACGGCACAGGACACCGGTCAGCCGATGACCATCAAAACGACGGTGGAATTCGCGATCTGCCGCGATGTCTGCCTGCCTGCCAGCGCAGAGATTGATACGGTTCTGATGCCGGACGCAGAGTTGGAAAAAGCCGCGATTTCTGCCGCGCTCGACACAGCGCCCGTCACGGCAGAACAGGCCGGCATTCGTCAGGTTTCCTGCAGTATTGCGCCGGTCGACGACGGCTTTGAAATCACGGCGCACTTCACCACCAGCAGGTCGCTTTCCGCCAGCGCGCTAACGGTGTTCGAATACCCCCATTCGGACGTCTGGATCAGCGAATCCAAAACAGCGCACTCCGGAAATCAGGCAACCGCCATCGCGACGTTCCACTCCTACTCCGAGGTTCCGCTGGTGCTTGACCGCGGCAGGATGCGCCTGACGGTGATGGATCGGGGACAGGCCGTCGATATCCAAGGCTGCCCGGCCACCTGAACTAGCCTTTCCAGGCCCTTGAGCTTTCCTGCCTTTGATGTAGCAGAAAAGCCGCGAGCCATCCGCCGATCATGACGGAGAACAACCCCGCTACCAACACCGCGAGCGACGCCAGCGTCGGCGATTGTGCGGCCAGTTCTCCGGTCAGCGCGGCCACCCAAGGCGCGACACTCTGCATCATCACCTGGTAACCCAGCGTCGCGGCCAGCAGCGTCAGGGCAGCCGCAGTCGCAGCGAAAAACACGATCCGGTCACGCCGCGCCACATGGGCGCCAAATAGTCCGCGCCGGTAGGAGGTCATCAACTTGGCGACATCCTGCTGGATCACCAGCAGCGAAGGCACCAGCAACAGCACCAGCACCAGGCCAAAACCCAGACCGTAGACCAGAGTAATCACGGTCGGCTTCAGAAATTGCGCCTGACGCGAGCTCTCGAACATCAGGGGCAACATACCAAGGACGGTCGTCAGCGTGGTCAGAACCACGGGACGCAGACGGTCGCAGGTGGCGTCGATAATGGCCGGCACCAGACCGCGGTTCTTGGAATATTCGTCCACGGTCGTCACAAGCACGATCGAGTCGTTGATGATGATGCCGCTCATACCGATGATCCCGACGACCGAGAACATCGACAAGGGGACTTCCCAAACCCAATGGCCAAAGATCGCGCCTACCAGTCCGAACGGGATCACCGCCATGACGACGACAGGCCGCGTCCAGCTGGCGAATATCCACGTCAGTGTCAAATATATACCCAACAGGCAGATGCCGAAACCCACCGACGCGTCGGCCAAAAAATCGCGTTCCTGTTCCGCCAGCCCCGACAGGCGCCATTCGACACCATGATCGGCGGCGATAGCGGGCAGGATTTTCTGCTCCAGATCGGACATGATCAATGCGGCGCGTTCCGGATTGTCCTCGGATATGTCACCTGAAACCGTCAGGACCCGCACTCCGTTTTCACGCCGAACGGTCGAAAATCCCGTTTTGGTCGTCACGGTCACTACATCGGACAGCGGCACGTAGGCGCCCGCCTCGGTCCGCAACCGCGTCGTTTCCAGAAAATCGGACCCGATATCCTCATCCGGCATCCGGACCGTGACATCCGCCGAACGCACCCCTACGGGAAAGGACGCCGCCGTGATCCCGCCCAAACGGTTGCGCAACTCGCGACCTATAGCATCGATGGTGAATCCCAGCGCGCGACCCTGCGGCGTGAGCTCCAGCACAATCTCGTCCTTGTCATAGGCAAGACTGTCCTCGACGGCAGATACCTCGGGATAAACCGCCACAGCCGATTTCAAGTCCTCTGCGGCAGCTTTGAGGACTTCGCTGTCAGCGCCGGAAAACTGGACATCCAAAGCGTCGCCACCGGGACCGAAGTAGAAACCGCGAAAGCTGACAGTCTCCAGCAGGGGATGGTTGCGCACCGCATCCTGCAATTCGGAAACGAACGCAGCGGAGGAATAGGGCCGCGAATCCGCGTCGATCAGCTCAACCGCAATCGACCCGAGCAAGTCCGCGTCCTTGGCTTCTGTTCCCGTCAATCCGCGCCCGGTGCTGCCGCCAACCTCGGCCATCGCAAAAATTACCGGATTGGTGCCGTATTCCGACTCGAATTTCTCGGCCGTTGCCGTCACGGCCCGTTGCAACTCGCGCACCATGGAGATGGTATCAGCGCGCGTCGCGCCTGAAAGCATTGCGATGTTACCGGAAACTGAAGCCTGCTCCGGAGAGTTGAAGAACCGCCACTGCACATCGCCTTTGACGAACAGCGCAACCGCCGCGGACAATGCCAGAACCGTCAAGGCCACAACCGGATAGCGTAGCACGAGCACCCATGCAACGAACGGCCGGAACAGGGTGTGGCGAACCCATTTGAAACCGATGTTGAAAATGTGGCTCGGGCGATCATACCACTTTCCCTGACCGGCCGTGGCCAGCGCATGGCCCATATGGTTCGGCAGGACTATGAAGCACTCTATCAGGGACGCGGCCAAAACAAGGATCACCGCCGACGGAATATCGATGATCAGGGTCCCGAACCGCCCGCCGATGGCTGTCAGCGAGAAAAAGGCGATGACGGTGGTGATTGTGGCGGAAAATACCGGCGGTGCCATACGGATAGCAGCGTTCTCCGCCGCTTCGACCGGCCCTTCGCCCAGACGCCGCGCCCGGAAATCGGCGTGTTCGCCGACGACGATGGCATCGTCGACGACAATCCCCAGTGTGATGATCAGGCCGAACAACGACACCATGTTCAGCGTGAGACCCATCATGTACATCATCCCGATCGCCGCGAGCATCGAGGCCGGAATACCCGCTGCCACCCAGAAGGCGGTCCGCGCGTTCAGGAAGAGGAACAGCAGGATGATCACCAGCATCAATCCCAATACACCATTGTCGACCAGAATGTTCAGCCGGTCGGTGATGTCCTGCGCGCGGGTCCGGATGAGCTCGACTTTGACCCCTTGCGGCAGCGTCGCCTGCATTTCGTCGGCAACGCGCTGAACGGTGGCCTGCATCTTGATTGCATCGCCCTGATCGGCGCGGTCGACGCGGATGGAAACGGCTTGATTATCGCCGACGAAATAGGTTCGGTCAGCGTTGACCGCCTCAGTCGAGACCTCGGCCACGTCACCGACCAGCAGCTTGGATCCATCGGGATTTGACCGCACGACAATACGCTCGATCTGTTCCGGCGTGCGCTTTGCAACTCCGGTCCGTATGCGGGCCGAACCTCCAGCCACATCACCGGCTGGATCGGCCTCGGCCTCTTGTTCAATGGCGTTCGCGATGTCGGACAGGCTGACATTGTCGCGGATCAGCGACAGCTCGCTGGCCGTGACATTGATATCTGGCGCGCCGATGCCGCGAATAGTGACGCGGGTAATGCCTTCACGAAACAGTCTGGCCGAGAACTCGTCCGAGAAGCGCCCGAGCTGGTCCGGAGAAACCGGTCCGGAAATCACGACGTCGGTCACGCGATCACGCCACTGGCCGCGGGTAACTTCCGGCGCGTCAGCACCGTCGGGCAGGCCGGTGACGCCGTCGACGGCAGCCTTAACGTCATCCGCCGCCCGCCCCATGTCCCAGCCGGGTTCAAAATCCAGCGTGATCCGCGCCCGGCCCTCTGTCGACGTGGAATTTGACTCAGCGATTCCTTCGACCGACAGCAGCGCCGGTTCCAGTAGCGCCACGATCGCGCCGTCGACATCCTCCGGTCCGGCCCCGTCCCAATTTACGCTGACATTGATGTTGTCGGTAATGACATCAGGAAAAAACTGAGCCCGGATCTGCGTCATGGCCAGCGCGCCGGATACGACCATAAGGATCAGCACCAGGTTGGCTGCTGTCCGGTGGCGGGTAAAATATGACAGGATGCCGCCCGCTGGTGTCGGAAGCTGCCGCATCGCCTTTAGCCTCCGACCCGGTTGGTGATGCGGTCATAGGCCTCTTTGCTGACCTGCGGCGCCGACAAGCGCTCCACCATTCGGGTCTTGGCCTCCGCTGGCAAATCCGAATTGCCGTTTACAGCCGCGATCAGCCGCGTTCGCTCCTCATCCGAAAGGGTGACCATTTCACCGCTGTCCGCGGCGGCCTGCCCGCCGTCGGCCGATTGCACTATAGCCTCCAGCCGCTCTGCCATCTGGGCCGGCACCTCGCCTGTCTTGACCCGTGCCATCATGCGTTCCCGCACGCTGACCGGTATCCGCTTGTTTTTTTCCAGCGCCGAGATGATCAGCGCCTGCCTCTCTTCGCTCAACGGCACCAGAGCCTCGTCCTCAATCACCAGTCCGCCTGCGCTCTTGGGATCGACAAGAATGCCGACGCCAAGTTGGGGCGCGCGCTTCAGAACCAGCTGGCGTCCGACGATCGCGTCGGCCTTGACCAGAACATTATCGCCCTGCTTGCGCAAAACCTGAACCTTCGCTGCCTCCAGCCGGTTGTCTGCGCCGACCAGCAACACCTCGCCAGCGGTCGTGACCGCCGTGGCGGGTATCACGGCGACGCCGGTCAATTCGGGCTCTTCGATCCGCACACTGACAAAATCGCCGGGCCGCAATGATGCGCTCGGATCGAGGTTTAGCGAGGCATAGAGTTCGCGCCCCGTCTGACCCTCGCCGACAGCGGCGCTGACACGCGCGATCCTGCCTCGTACCGGCTCCGGCAAGCCGCCGAATTCCACGAGAACATCGGCATTGGCCAGTCCATTGTCGCTCGCGGTCAAAGTGGCGAATTCGGCGTTTGAAATCCGGAACAGAACCTCCAGCGCGTTCGGATCGATCAATTGCCCGACGCGTTCATTAGCATTGACCAACCCGCCCAGAACCGCCGACACGTCGCTTAGAACGCCGTCAAATCCGGCATATACAGCAGTATCGCGCAACTTGCGCGCCGCTTCGTCGGCGTTTATCTGGGTCCGGCCAAGTTGCGTTTCGGAACGGCTGATTTTGGCCTTGGCATCGGCTACTGCCTGACGCTTGCCCAAAATTGTCTGTTCGGCACTGGACAGGGCCAGTTCCGCGCTCTCGATGGCCGCATCAGTGCCGACGCCACGCTCTTTCAGAGAGTTCTGGCGATCCAGCGCCTGCCGGCGCAAAGTCGCCTGCCGTTCGGCGGCAGTCTGTTCGTCCTGTGCCAGGATCAGCGCCTCGCGCGCCTCGACCAGTTGCGCCTCTGCTTCGACCAGTTCCGTCTGCAATAGTTTCAGAGCCGCTTCGGCCGACGCCGGATCGGTCTGGAACAACAAATCTCCTGCACCGACCTTGCCACCTTCCCGAAAGTTCGGATCGAGCCTCACCAGCGCGCCCCCTGCGGCCGCGCGAATTTCCAGCGTACGGCCGCTGACAACCTCGCCATAGGTCTCGATTACCGGCTTCACTGCCTGAAAGGCAACCGTCGTGACCTCAACGGAAAACGTCCGCTCGCGTTGGGGTCTCTGACGCTCGCTTTGTGCCTGTTTTTCCTGAACGGCCTTATAAAAAATATTGCCGGCAACCAGCAATAAACCGGCCGTCAAGACCAAAAGGCATAGCCCAAGCAAGCCACGAGTCATGAACCGCATTTCAGTATCCGTTCCCGTCGGTTACAGGGATATTGGTTTTCTTTATATTAGAATAGCATTCCGTCGCCGTGCGGCAAATAAATACGGTAAATCGCGGAATTTCACCCCGATTCACTTGCGTCGCAGGTGCTCGTCCAACCGCGGCATGATCTCGACGAAATTGCACGGCCTGTGGCGCGCATCCAGTTGCGGAGCCAGAATCGCGTCCCACCCGTCCTTGCAGGCTCCCGGACTCCCCGGCAACGCGAACAGATATGTGCCGTTCGCCACCCCACCGCAGGCACGTGACTGAACAGCCGAGGTCCCTACTTTTTCCATGGATATGATCGTGAAAACCGTGCTGAACGCCTCGATTTCCTTTTCGTAGACATCACGGTGCGCTTCGACAGTGACGTCGCGCCCTGTAAGACCGGTACCGCCGGTGGAGATCACCACGTCGATGTCCGGATTGCGGCACCATGCCGCCAGTTGCTCCGCCACAGCCTTGCGGTCATCCGGAAGGATATTCCGCGCCGCCAGCTTGTGTCCGGCCGCTTCCAGCCGCGCCACCAGCGTATCGCCGGATTTGTCATCAACAGTGGTGCGCGTGTCGGAAACGGTCAGCACCGCAATGCGGACCGGAACAAAGGTCTTCGATTTATCAATGCCTGCCATAGTCTATCCGTCCAGTTTCGATTTCAACGCCAGCAAATCCGCCCAGGCGTCGCGTTTCTTCAATCCATCCCGCAGCAGAGCAGCGGGGTGGAACATCGGCAGCACGGGTTTGCCGAAAGCCTCGGTCCAATGTCCCCGCAACCGCGTGATACCCTTTTTGCCAAGGACCGCGCTGCAAGCCGTATTGCCCATTAGAACCAGAATATCGGGTTTTACCAGAGCGATATGACGTTCCAGAAACGGCATCATCATCGCGATCTCGTCATGGCTCGGATCACGGTTCTGCGGCGGCCGCCAAGGCATGACGTTGGTGATATAGAGCGCGTCTTCCGGTGTTTCGCCGCGCCGAGACAGGCCGATGGCGGCGAACATCTTGTCGAGCAACTGTCCCGCACGCCCGACGAAAGGCAAGCCCTGCAAGTCCTCGTCGCGGCCCGGAGCCTCGCCGATTATCATCACGCGGGCCGCCGGATTGCCGTCACCGAAAACCAGATTGCGCGCGCCTTTTTTCAGCGCGCAGTGGTCGAACACGCCGATCGCATTGCGCAATGCATCCAGATCGTTGCATCGTGCCGCCATCAGGCGGGCAACTTCCGGCGCACTCTCCTGCACCGGCAAGGCCTTTGGCATCGCAACAGCCTTGATATTGGAAGATGCTCCCATTTTCGGCAGGGCCTGCGGCTGCTCATAGCGGTTGATCGGCGTTTCCGAGATTGCCTCGTCCACGCCCATTTCATACTGCCATTCCAGCGCGGCCAGCGCCGCGGATGCCTCAAGCCCGTTCAACATCGGATTCCTTTCGCTGTGCGCAGGATAGAAACCGCCACGGCATTCGTAAATCCCTTGTTTCCTGTTTCGGCAATGGTATAAGCCCCCAACCCAGATGAAGAGGACCGCATGGCTTTTTCGGCAAGACACCTTCTTGGTATCGAACAGCTCTCCGTTCCGGATATTCAATCCATCCTCGATCTCGCCGACCAATATGTCGATTTCAACCGCAAGTCGCACAAGCATTCCGACGCGCTGGCCGGATTGACCCAGATCAACATGTTCTTCGAGAACTCGACCCGCACACAGGCCAGTTTCGAGATCGCGGGCAAACGCCTCGGGGCGGACGTGATGAACATGGCGATGGCAGCGTCGAGCCTGTCCAAAGGCGAAACGCTGATCGACACCGCACTGACCTTGAACGCGATGAACCCCGACCTGCTGGTCGTCCGGCACCCGCATTCCGGTGCGGTGGACCTGTTGGCTCAGAAGGTCAAATGCGCGGTACTGAACGCGGGCGACGGGCGGCACGAACACCCGACTCAAGCCCTGCTGGACGCACTGACCATTCGCCGCGCCAAGGGCCGCCTGCATCGGTTGAACGTGGCGATCTGCGGCGATATCGCCCATTCACGTGTAGCACGGTCGAACATCTTTCTTCTGGGCAAAATGGAAAGCCGCATCCGGCTGGTCGGCCCGAAGACCCTGATGCCGTCGGGCATCGACCAGTTCGGGGTCGAGGTTTACGACGACATGGCAAAGGGGCTGAAGGACGTCGATGTCGTAATGATGCTGCGCCTGCAAAAAGAGCGAATGGACGGTGCCTTCATCCCGTCCGAGCGCGAGTATTACCATCGATGGGGGCTGAACGCCGAGAAGCTGGCGCTGGCCAAAGAGGACGCCATCGTCATGCACCCCGGCCCGATGAACCGCGGCGTCGAGATCGATGGCGAAATCGCCGACGACATCCGCCGCAGCGTCATTCAGGAACAAGTCGAGATGGGTGTTGCCGTGCGCATGGCCGCGATGGACCTGCTGATGCGCAATCGGGAAGTTCCGTCCGGCAGGGGAGTGATGGTATGACCGATTTGTTGCTGACCAATGCCCGTGTCATCGACCCCGAGGCGGAAACCGACCGGCTCGGGTCTGTCATGATCCGCGACGGCGTGATCGCCGAGGTGATCTATGGCGAGGCTCCCGCACCGGGGCGCGTGGAAATGATCGACTGCGCCGGAATGTGTCTGGCGCCCGGCATCATCGACATAGGCGTCAAGGTTTGCGAACCGGGCGAACGCCACAAGGAAAGCTTCCGTTCCGCCGGCGATGCCGCCGTGGCAGGCGGCGTCACTACCATGGTGATCCGCCCCGATACGGAGCCTGCAATCGACAGCCCCGAGATACTGGAATTCGTACACCGCCGCGCAGTAGCGGACAGCAAGGCGCGCGTATTGCCGATGGCCGCGCTGACCAAGAGCCGCAATGGCCGCGAAATGGCAGAGATCGGATTTCTTCGGGACGCAGGCGCGGTGGCGTTTACAGATTGCGACTCCGTGATCGAGGACAACAAGGTCTTTGGCCGCTGCTTGACCTATGCCAATGCGCTCGGCGCGCTGGTCATGGGCCATGTGCAGGACCCGTCACTGAGTATTGGGGCCGCGGCGACTTCTGGCGCGCTGGCCTCGAAACTCGGCCTGCCGGCCGTATCGCCCATCGCCGAACGCATCCAGCTGGAGCGTGACATGGCGATCGTCGAGGCGACCGGCGCGCGCTATCATATCGACCAGATTTCCTGTGCCGCCGCCCTGCCGGCGCTGCGGCGCGCCAAGAAAGCCGGCCTGCGGGTGACCGCTGGCGCTTCGATCCATCATCTGACCCTGAACGAACTGGACATCGAAGGCTACCCGACCTTCTTCAAGGTCAAGCCGCCTCTGCGCAATGAAACCGACCGGATCGCGGTAGTCACGGCCCTTGCCGAAGGCCTGATCGACATCATTTCCTCGATGCACACACCGCAGGACGAAGAAAGCAAGCGCCGGCCTTTCGAGGCCGCGGCCTCCGGCGCGGTTGCCCTTGAAACCTTGTTGCCGGCAGCGCTGCAACTGGTGCACGCAGAGATGATAGACCTGCCTACCCTATGGCAGAAACTGTCTCTGAACCCGGCGAAACTGCTGGGCCTGCCGTCAGGTCGTATGGCGACGGGCGCGCCTGCCGATCTGGTGCTGTTCGACCCGGACAAACCTTTCGTACTCGACCGCGAGACGCTGCGCTCTAAATCGAAAAACACACCGTTTGACGGTCGCCGGATGCAAGGACGGGTTCTTCGCTGTATAGTCGGCGGAAAGCAGATGTTCGAAGGGAATAGCTGATGCTGCCAGTCAACGATATCGGTGTTCTGGACGCCACGGTGGTCGCAACGCTGTCCTACCTTCTGGGCTCCATTCCGTTTGGCCTGGTGATGGCGCGGATCATGGGGCTGGGTAACCTGCGGGAAATCGGATCGGGCAATATCGGCGCGACAAATGTCCTGCGCACCGGCAACAAGCTGGCGGCTTTTCTGACGTTGCTCTTCGATGCCGGCAAGGGCGGGATTGCGGTGCTGGTCGCGGGCGCCTTATTCGGTGGAACAGCCGCCCAGATTGCCGCGCTCTGCTCTTTCCTCGGCCACCTGTTTCCGGTCTGGCTGAGCTTTCGCGGCGGCAAGGGCGTCGCCACGTTTCTTGGCATCATGCTGGCACTCAATTTCTGGGCAGGGCTCGCCGCCTGCCTGACATGGCTGGCGGCTGCACTGGTCACACGCATTTCCTCGATGGGGGCGCTGGTTGCTTCTCTCTCCGCTCCGGTCTGGCTCTATGTTTTCGGAATGCCGCAAGCCATATTTCTGACGCTTTTACTGGCGATCCTCGTCTGGATCAGACACCATGAAAATATTAAAAGGATTTTAAACGGTCAGGAGTCCAAGATCGGAAAGAAGGGATAAAAATGACTTTTGAACAATCCATTAGAACATGTCTTAACAAATACATCGATATCGAGGGCCGCGCATCGAGGTCCGAATACTGGTGGTTTATTCTGTTCAATATCATCGTTTCGATCATTGCAGGTATTCTCGACACAATGCTCGGCCTTGGAATTATCGGCGCGATTGCAAGTCTTGCCTTGCTAGCGCCCAACATAACAGTCGGCGTCCGCCGCCTGCATGACCGGGACAAATCGGGCTGGTGGCTGTTGTTGTGCCTCATCCCGCTTATCGGCTTCATCGTCCTGTTGATCTGGTTTGTCCAGAAAGGCACCGAAGGCCCGAACCGCTTCGGCGGCGATCCGATCGTCTGACGCTTTCTTCTGCGCCGGATCAGTAGCTGTATTCGTCGTAGATCCGCGTCAGGTCGCCATTCCACTCGCCATGGTATTTCGCCAGCAGTTCCGAGGCTGGGGTCACGCCCGTTTCGACGATTTCCTGCAACGAGTTCAGGAAATGCGTCTCGTCCTTGATCATGCCTCCGGCGCCGGGTTTGGCCCGTGCTGTCAGACCGGCGTTTGACAACTCCAGCACCTGACGCGCAAGCTGGAGCATGTCGATGCCCTCTACCTTGGCGTTGATTCCGTCAACCGAGGCCGCGACCCGCAGCGCCTCGCGCTGTTCAAGCGTCCAGTCCTTGCAAAGATCCCATGCCGCATCCAGCGAGTTCTGGTCATACATCAAGCCGACCCAAAGCGCCGGTAGCGCACAAATTTGCCGCCATGGCCCGCCGTCGGCACCGCGCATTTCCATGAATTTCTTGATCCGGGCCTCGGGGAAGATAGTGGTCAGGTGGTCGGCCCAGTCGGACAGGGTCGGCTTTTCACCAGGCAGCGCGGGCAGTTCGCCCTTCAGAAAGTCGCGAAACGACTGGCCCAACGCGTCGATATACTTGCCGTCGCGATAGACAAAATACATCGGCACATCGAGCGCGTAATCCACATAGCGCTCAAAGCCCATTCCGTCCTCGAACACGAAAGGCAGGGTTCCGGTGCGCGCATCGTCAAGCGACCGCCAGATGCGCGAGCGCCAGCTCTGATGACCGTTGGGTTTGCCCTCGAAGAAAGGCGAGTTGGCGAACAACGCGGTCGCGACTGGCTGCAGGGCCAAGGCGACGCGGAACTTCTGCACCATGTCGGCCTCTGACCCGAAGTCGAGGTTCACCTGCACGGTACAGGTCCGGTACATCATCTGGGTGCCGTGAGTACCCACGCGCCCCATATAATCTGTCATCAGCTTGTAGCGCCCCTTGGGCATCACCGGCATCTGTTCATGCGTCCAGATTGGCGCCGCACCCAGACCGATGAACCGCGCGCCGATCTTTCGGGCGACATGCCTGACTTCTTTCAGGTGTTCGTTCACCTCGTCGCAGGTCTGGTGAATGGTCTCCAGCGGCGCTCCGGACAGTTCCAGTTGCCCCCCGGGTTCCAGCGACACGTTCGCCCCGTCCTTTTCCAAACCGATAATGTTTCCGGCCTCGAGCACAGGTTTCCAGCCGAACGCGTCACGCAGGCCTTCCAGCATGGCCTTTATGGAACGCGGTCCCTCATAGGGCAGCGGCAGCAGGGAATCCCTGCAATAGCCGAATTTTTCGTGCTCGGTACCGATCCGCCAGTCGTCGACAGGCTTGCAGCCGGAGGCGAGGTATTCAGCCAATTGGTCTTTCGACTCGATCAGGCCGCCGCCGGATTGGGGGATGGACATGGTTCAGGGTTCCCGAATGAATAACAATGTTAGGCGACATAATCAAAGCGCGTACCCTCTTGCAAGCGCTAGCGGAGCATTATCCGGTCTTTTTCCAAATCGTGAACAAAGCGTCGTCGGTTGCCGCCATTGCCGCAATGATAAGGTCATACTTGACGCCGGACAGGGCCGAAAAGCTGTCAACCATCGCATCGCTGCCCTCTGCGCCGGCCGGAATGATCAAAATGTTGCCCCATCGGTCAGTCAGTTGCCAATAGGTTACATCGACATAACCCGTGGCATGGGTCGACACGATCTCGACCTTTGACAGATCGTCGATCGACACGGCGCCACCGGTATCCGGGCCGAAATAGGTGATCTTGCGTTCCTGAACCTCGACCATGCCGAAGCCTTGCTTTTCGGAATGTAGACGCACCCTCCGGATTGCCAGAAACAGAAGCGCAATGGAGGCGCCAATCAGGATCGAGGCGATCACCAGCAAGGCGGCATTTGCCGTTGCATCCGCGCGCAAATACAACCAAATCGCAACCAGAAGCACAGCCGCCATGACCAGCGCTTCCGACCATTTTCGAAGCATCCGACCCACCTCTGGCCGAAAAAACGTCACCGCCAGTCCCCCAGCGCCGCCTGCCACAGTGTCAGGGCCGCAACCGCAGCGGTATCGGCGCGCAGGATACGTGGGCCGAGCGTGAGTATGGTGACGCCATCCAGCGCCCGCAGGCGCGCAAGTTCGGCGGCGGAAAAACCGCCTTCCGGCCCGATCAAGATCGCCCATTTACCGGGCTTTGCGCCCGCCAAACCATGCGCCTGTCCTGCCGTGGTTTCATCGCAGAACAACAGCTGCCGGTCCTTCGGCCAGTCGGCCAGCACCGATGACAGTTTCTGCAATTCCTCCACAGGCGGTACATAAGTGCCACCGCATTGCTCTGCGGCCTCGACCGCATGGGCCTGCAACCGGTCCTGACGGATTCGTTCGGAATTGGTGAAGTCGGTTTGCACCGGAAGGATACGGGAAGCCCCCATCTCGGTTGCCTTTTCGACTATGAAATCCGTGCGGGCCTTTTTGATCGGCGCGAAAAGCAGCCACAGGTCCGGCGGTTCCATCTGCGGTCGCGCCTGTTCAAGGCAGGTCAGGATTCCGCGCCGCTTGCCGGCATCCACGACCTCGCTGGTCCATTCGCCGTCGCGGCCGTTGAACAAGGCGATCAGATCGCCCGTGGACTTGCGCATGACGTTGAACAGATAATTCGCCTGGTCCCGCGAAAGCGAAACCGATTGCCCCGCACCCAGCGGAGCGTCTACAAAGAGTCTGATTTTTGCCACTTCTACCATGGGCGCACTTTATGATCGAAAAGCCGCAGACGCCAGACCCGGAAATCGATGTCCGCGTAGCAGACGCAACCGAGCGAAACTGGGTCGACAGGTACTGTCCGCTATGGTCGCGGCCATACCTGAGGCTGTCGCGTGCGGACCGTCCGGCGGGAACTTGGTTGTTGCTGATACCGTGCTGGTGGGGGCTGTTGTTGGCGATTCTCGGTGATCCGGCAGGACCAGCGCGCGGTGATGTGTGGATTGCAGCCGCATGCGCGGCGGGCGCGTTCCTGATGCGCGGTGCGGGCTGTACATGGAACGACATCACAGACCGCGACTTCGACGGCAAGGTGGCGCGCACCAGATCGCGGCCAATCCCGTCCGGTCAGGTCAGCGTCCGGCAAGCGGCGGTCTGGATGGCGATGCAGGCTCTCATCGCCTTCGGCATCCTGCTGACCTTCAACCTGTTTACCATCGGCCTCGGCGTTCTGGCGCTGTTGCCGGTCGTGGTCTATCCGTTCGCCAAGCGCTTCACCTGGTGGCCGCAGGTGTTTCTCGGCATCGCCTTCAACTGGGGTGCCCTGCTGGGCTGGGCCGCGCATAGCGGCAGCTTGTCGGTAGCACCGTTTCTGCTGTATCTATCCGGCATCACCTGGACATTGTTTTACGACACTATCTATGCCCATCAGGACAAAGAGGACGACGCGCTGATCGGGGTGAAATCCACGGCACGCTTGTTCGGCAACAAGACTCTGACCTGGCTGGCCCTGTTCATGGTGGCGACGGTGACTCTGATGTTTTTTGCCCTGATACAGGCGGCGCTCAATGTATCGAATGTACTGGCGATCACGGTGGCGTTCATGGGCATCTGGGCGTTTGGCTGGCACATGACATGGCAGTTGCGTAAGCTGGATATCGACGATGCCGAAATGTGCCTCAGACTGTTTCGAAAAAACCGTGACGCGGGGCTCATTCCGGTGTTGTTCATGCTGATCGGCGTGTTTATGACCATGGTTTGACAGCCCGCTTGATCACGGTTTTTCAATCGACTAGACAAGCTGCAACACTCGCAACACGGACGTCCGATGCACAGAACGGCTCTCCTCTTCGCAGCTATCGTTTTCGTCCTGACAGGGGCGGCATCCTATTTCGTATCGGCCTCCGCTGTATCTTACCTTGAACGCGCGACCGCCGAAAAAGTCGGCGAGGCCCTGCAAGCCGCGGGCCAGGACTGGGCGCTGATCCAGACCGACGGGCTCAAGGTCCGTCTGACGGGTATTGCACCTGACGAGACACAGCGTTTGCGCGCTTTGGAAATCATTGCCAAGCTGGTCGACGCAAACCGTATCGACGACCAGGCCGGCGTCGTGAAACCGGACGATTTGCAGGCGCCGCGATTCTCTCTGGAGGTTTTGCGGAACGAACGGCGCGTCTCGCTGATCGGACTGGTACCCAGCGAAACGGGGCGGGCAGAAATACTCGAGTTGCTGACTGCGAAAAACCGCGAGGCCGAGGTCACCGACATGCTGGAGACTGCCGACTACCCCGTGCCCGACGGCTGGGAGCCCGCGCTGCGATATGCACTCGACAGCCTTCAGAAAATGCCGCGTTCAAAAATCAGCGTCACGCCAGAGGTGATCAAGATCACGGCGGTCACCGACTCCGTCGATGACCAGAAAAAGCTGACCGCAGAACTGCAAGCGGCGGCGCCTCAAAACATCAAGCTGGTCCTGGAAATTTCCGCGCCGCGGCCGGTGATTTCTCCTTTCCGATTTCTCATGGCGATGGGCGGCGACAAGGTCGAGCTAACAGCCTGTTCAGCTGACACACCCTATAACAAGAGTGTCATTCTGGATGCGGTCAAGGCGGCGGGCTATCAGGGGGAACCGGCATGCAAAGTCGGTCTGGGTATTCCGACGACGGACTGGACGGACGCGGTGATCCAGGCGGTCCAGGCGCTGGCCGACCTTGGCAGCGGTACACTGACCTTCACCGATACCGAGATATCCCTGATTGGCGGCGAGGATCTTCAGCAAAACCACTTCGACACCGTTGTCGGGCGTCTGGAAAACGGCCTGCCGGAACTGTTCTCCCTGCTTGCGGTACTACCACCGAAACCGATTGTGGAAGGTACCGAAGGAACCGCCGAAGTTCCCGAATTTGTCGTGACGAAAAGCGCCGAGGGCCTGATCCAGATGCGCGGCAGAGTGCCTGACGAACTGATCAAGCAGTCCGTGAACAGCTATGCCGGCGCACTGTTCGGGCACGAGGTTGTCTTTGACCAGACGCGCGTATCGGAAAACCTGCCGGAAGGATGGCCGGTTCGGATTCTGGCCGGACTGGAGGGCCTGTCCTATCTGCATTCCGGCATACTCGTCGTGCAACCCGAGAATATCAGCATCAGCGGCGTCTCCGGCAATCCAGATGCTCGCGCAGAGGTTTCGCGTGTTCTGACCGACAAGATCGACGGCAAGGGCGATTACCGGCTGAATGTCAAATTCGACGAGCGACTGGTTCCCGTCGTCGAAACTATTACTCCCGAACAGTGCGAATCCCGTATTGCCAGTATTCTGGGCGCGCAACAGATCGCCTTCGCCCCGTCCTCAAGTGACATCGAGGCCGAAAGCCTGACTGTTATTTCAGATATTGCCGAGGTCCTGCGCGACTGTTCCGATGTAAAATTTGTCATCGAAGGGCATACAGACAGCCAAGGCGGCGAAGAAATGAACAAGAACCTGAGCCAGTCGCGCGCCGAATCCGTGCTCAGCGCTTTGTTGTCCCGCCGGGTGCTGACGTCCGGCATCACCGCGATCGGCTACGGCGAGGAAAGACCCATCGCCGACAATGCCACAGAAGAAGGCCGCTTCGCCAACCGCCGGATAGAATTCCATCTGGTCCCAAAGGAAACCACCGATGAGTAGAACCGAGCTGATCCTAGTTATGTCGACAACGCTGTTCGCGGCCTTCGTTCTGGGGTGGCTGCTTCGCTGGGCATTCGGCCGGTTGAACCAGGTCAACTCCGTCGACGTGACCGAGATAGACGAACTGGCGTCGCGGCTGCACGATGCGGAGGTTGCACTGGAAGAGACCCGGAACGCGCTGACCCAGAAAGAGGCCGAGCTTGCGGCCGCCATGGACGGTATCGGAAATGCGCGGCGGGAAACCGAAGATCTGCGCGACCAGTTGGAGCAGTTGCGGTCCAACAAGTAGAAGGCGAACCGGTTCTAGCGCTGCCAGCGCTCCAGAGCCTCTTCGTCGCTTTCTCTCGCATCAACCCAGTCCGCACCACTGGCGGTATGCTCTTTTTTCCAGAACGGCGCACGCGACTTCAAGAAATCCATGAGGAACTCCGCCGCCTCGAACGCGTCGCGGCGGTGAGCTGACCCGGTTGCGACCATCATGATCTGGTCACCGGGTTCCAGTTTGCCGACACGATGGATGATCAGACAGGCCGACAGGTTCCAACGCTCCTGTGCCTGGGCTTCGATTTCCTTCAGGGCCTTTTCGGTCATTGCCGGATAATGCTCCAGTTCCAACGCTTCCAGAGTGCCGTCCGCTGTGTCGCGCACCAGCCCAGTGAACGTTACCAGAGCACCGATATCGGTACGTTCGCCAACAAGGCCCCGAACCGCTTGCCCTAGGTCGAAATCCTCTTTCTGGACCGAAATAGCCATGGCTAGCCGCCCGTCATCGGTGGAAAAATCGCGACCTCTCTGGCATTTTCCAGCGAGGCATCAAAATCGGCCAAAACCTGGTCCACCGAGACCCGCACCGCCGACAGGTCGGAAAAGGCCAGGGCATAGCGTTCTTCGCGGCTCTGCAATTCGGCCAGCAGGTCCGCCACGGTCGCGGCCGAGGTCTCGACCGTCTCCTTGTGCGTTCCGACGCGTTCCCTCACCCATGCAAAATACAGTATATCCAGAGTCATTTTACCGGCTCCCTCAGAAACGGCATGGCTTTCATCAGATAATCCCACCCCGTGATCAGCGTCAGCGCCGAAGACAACCACAGCATGACATAGCTCGCCCAGGCCGCGTAATGTCCTGACATCACCGCTACATAAATCTGGTTGCCATCATCCGGACCGGTAATCAGGCTCTGCTCATAGACAGAAGGCTCGACGGAATGGAACATCATGAGGTGCACATAGTTCATTCCGGTGGCAAAAAACAGGGTCGCGATTGCGACCATCTGGAACGTAGTCTTCCATTTCGCCAGTTTCGTGACCTTGAGCAAGCCAGCGCGGTCGCCCAGAAATTCGCGCAGACCTGACACGAAAATCTCGCGGAACATGATGATCACCGCTGGGATCACAACCCAATAGGCGAGTTGGCTGAGCGCGGTCAGAACGGTCAGCGCGATCACCACCATCGCCTTGTCGGCGATCGGGTCGAGCATGCGACCAAAATTACTTTCCTGCTTCCAAAGACGCGCAAGATAGCCGTCGAGGAAGTCCGTCAAGGCGGCCACGACAAACAGGGTCAGGGCAATCCAGTCCGCATAGGGCCGATTTACCACGAGAAATATTATAGCCACAGCAGGGGCCGCAAGCAGACGCAGAACGGTCAGGATATTCGGCAAGTTCCAACGCATTCATTACTCCTGCTTACGCCTACGGACGTAATTATCCGCTATTGTCACGACAATTACCCGAATGATCAGGCGGTGTCATGGAAGAAATCAAAGATTGTCTCGGCTAGGCCGTCGGATATCCCCTCGACCGCTTTCAGGTCTTTCAACGCCGCCCGCGAGACCGCCTTGGCAGACCCGAAATGCGCCAGCAAAGCCCTTTTGCGCGCGCCGCCCACGCCCGGCACATCGTCCAACGGCGTGGCGCCCATCGCCTTGGCCCGTTTTTGGCGATGCGTGCCGATGGCGAAGCGATGTGCCTCGTCACGCAGGCGCTGGATAAAATACAGCACCGGATCGTTGCGCTTCAAGGCAAAGGGGCGCCCTCCCGCGCGATAGAATTCCTCTTTGCCGTGATCTCTGTCCTGCCCCTTGGCAACACCGACAAACGGAACATCGTCGATCCCCAGTTCCGCAAGAATTCCCGCCACCGCCGATACCTGCCCCGCACCGCCGTCGATTAGCACCAGATCGGGCCAATTGCCGCTTTCGCGATTGGGGTCCTCTTTCAGCAGGCGTCGGAAACGGCGGTCGAGCACCTCTTTCATCATGCCAAAATCGTCGCCCGGGGTCAGTTCCGTGGATTTGATGTTGAACTTTCGATAGCTGGACTTGTCAAACCCGTCAGGCCCCGCAACAATCATCGCGCCCACCGCATGCGCGCCCTGAATATGGGAATTGTCATAGACCTCTATCCGCTCCGGCGAGCCATCCAGATCGAAGGCATCGGCCAGACCGGCAAGCAGTTTTTCCTGCGCCGCGCTTTCGGACATGCGCCGCGCCAGCGACTCGCGGGCGTTGCGTTCCGCGTTTAACACCAGTTCGGCCTTCTCGCCGCGTTGCGGCACCAAGATTTCCACCTTTCGACCCAGCTTGTCACTCAGTGC
>JAHEFH010000136.1 GCA_024640245.1 Paracoccaceae bacterium
CCCCATCCCCCTTGCCACCCTCGCAAAAACCCACTATATGCCCCTCTATCGCGGAAAGCGGCGGCGGATATAACGTCAGAAGGGTGAGCAGGGCTGGAAAACTCCGGCCCTTTGTGTTTGTGGCGAACCCTTTCGCAGAAGTGATTTGAACGAAACCCAAGACCCGCGGAACCAACCGTGCGGCCCGATAAAAAACTGAAAAGGAACTGATTTATATGTGCGCAAAAGCGACAATGGAAGACTTCGAAGCCCTGCTGGCAGAAAGCTTCGAAATTGACACACCCGACGAAGGGTCTGTTGTAAAAGGCAAGGTCATCGCGATCGAAGCGGGACAAGCCATCATCGACGTAGGCTACAAGATGGAAGGCCGCGTCGACCTCAAAGAATTCTCAAATCCCGGTCAGGCCCCCGAAATCGCCGTTGGCGATACCGTGGAAGTCTACCTCGAACGCGTCGAGAACGCCAAAGGCGAGGCCGTCGTGTCCCGCGAGAAGGCGCGTCGTGAAGAGGCCTGGGATCGTCTGGAAAAAGCCTACGAAAAAGAAGAGCGCGTCGAAGGCGCTATCTTCGGCCGCGTCAAGGGTGGCTTTACCGTGGACCTCGGCGGCGCCGTGGCATTCTTGCCAGGCTCGCAGGTTGACGTACGCCCAGTGCGCGACGCCGGCCCTCTGATGGGCATGGCTCAGCCGTTCCAGATCCTGAAAATGGACCGTCGTCGCGGCAACATCGTTGTTTCGCGCCGTGCAATCCTCGAAGAAAGCCGCGCAGAACAGCGTGCGGAAATCGTCGGCAAGCTGGCTGAAGGCCAGACCGTCGAGGGTGTCGTCAAGAACATCACCGAATACGGCGCTTTCGTCGACCTCGGCGGTGTGGACGGCCTGCTGCACGTCACCGACATGGCCTGGCGCCGCGTCAACCATCCTTCCGAGATCCTGGCGATCGGCGAAACCGTCAAGGTTCAGGTCATCAAGATCAACAAGGACACGCACCGTATCTCTCTGGGCATCAAGCAGCTTCAGGAAGATCCATGGTCCGACGTCGAGGCACGCTACCCGCTGGGCACAGTGCACAAGGGCCGCGTCACCAACATCACCGATTACGGCGCATTCGTAGAGCTGGAACCCGGTGTAGAGGGTCTGGTCCACGTTTCCGAAATGTCCTGGACCAAGAAAAACATCCACCCCGGCAAGATCGTTTCTACGAGCCAGGAAGTGGACGTCATGGTTCTGGAGATCGAAACCGCAAAACGCCGCGTTTCGCTTGGCCTGAAACAGACACAGGGCAACCCTTGGGACGAGTTCGCGAAGAAATTCCCGACAGGTACCGAGGTCGAGGGCGAAGTCAAGAACATCACCGAATTCGGTCTGTTCATCGGTCTCGAAGGCGATATCGACGGTATGGTCCACCTGTCCGATCTGGACTGGAGCCGTTCCGGCGAGGAAGCCATTCAGGACTACAAGAAGGGCGATATCGTCAAGGCGGTCGTTTCTGACGTCGATCCCGAGAAAGAGCGCATCTCGCTCTCGATCAAGGGTCTGGACGGCGATCCGTTCGCAGACGCCGTTGCCGGTGTCAAACGCGGCGCGGTCGTGACTGTAGTCGTGACCAAGATCGAAGACGGCGGCATCGAAGTCGAGTACGACGGCATGAAGTCCTTCATCCGCCGCTCCGACTTGGCACGCGACCGTGCCGACCAGCGCCCTGACCGTTTCTCGGTCGGTGACAAGGTCGACGCGCGTATCACCAATATCGATGCGAAAACACGTCGTCTGGGTCTGTCCATCAAGGCGCGCGAAATCGCCGAGGAAAAAGAAGCGGTACAACAGTACGGTTCTTCCGACTCGGGCGCGTCGCTGGGCGATATCCTGGGTGCTGCACTCAAGAGCCAAGACAAAGACTAAGTCGCTTTACCGGCTTATCGACAAGAGTTTTACGGCGCCCGGTTTCGGGCGCCGTTTTCATTTCCGCCCCATGGCCAGGGGACCGCAATACGGCGCTTATTCGATACGAATCAGTTGGCATCCCCTGGGCCGCGGTAGGTCAAAGTTCCGGTCCGCGATGCCCGTAGTCGCCCCAAGATTGTTGGCCAAGCGAATTTCTCTACCGTTTTCAGCGCTTTAAATGGCCAAAAAGCTGGTTTGACGTTCGGGCTCTATTCCCACAGAGGCAATTTTCTGCAAATATTAGAAATTGATACAAAAATTTAACGCCGCCTGAGGGGAGGGACGTTCTTTATGATAAGATCTGAACTTGTTGATAAAATTGCCGAAGAAAACCCCCATTTGTACCAGCGCGACGTCGAGCGCATCGTCGGAACCATTTTCGACGAGATAATCGACGCGATGGCCAATGGAGACCGCGTGGAGTTGAGAGGCTTCGGGGCCTTTTCAGTCAAGAAACGCGATGCCCGACGCGGCCGAAATCCCCGTACCGGTGAAGCGGTGCCGGTTGAGGAAAAGCATGTGCCGTTCTTCAAAACCGGAAAACTGCTGCGGGATCGGTTGAACAAGCGCTGAATACGGCCTACGTAGAGTATCATGTAGGTTGATCATACGAGGACGCCATGCGCTACGTTCGCTATCTTTTTCTGTCCGTTATCGGTGTTTTGCTGATTACGCTGGCGCTTGCAAACCGCCAGATGGTGACGTTGCGCCTGTTGCCGGAAGAACTGGCCGGTGCCTTTAACGTATCGGGTGAACTGGCCCTGCCGCTGTTCCTGGTGATTTTCGCGGGCATTGTCGTCGGATTGCTGATCGGCTTCGTCTGGGAATATCTGCGTGAGTTCAAGCACCGAAGGGCCCTTTCGAAAACGGGCCGAGAAGTCAGCAAGCTGGAACGCGAGGTCAAGCGGCTCAAGGGCAAGTCGGGCGATGGCAAGGACGATGTTCTTGCCCTGATCGAGTGACCGTTAGATGCGGGTGAAGATTTGCGGTCTGTCCGAACAGGCCAGCCTGAAGCGCGCCGTTGACTCTGGCGCGGCCTACGTCGGATTTGTATTTTTCGAAAAATCCCCGAGGAATGTGACCGTCGAGCAGGCCCACGCTCTTGCCGTGACGGTGCCTGCTGGCGTGTGCAAGGTTGCGCTGACCGTGAACCCGACCGACGCGGAGCTTGAGGCCATACTGGACCGCGCGCCGCTGGACATGCTGCAACTGCACGGATCGGAAACCGTCGAACGCTGCGCGGAAATCCGAGAAAAATTCGGCCTGCCGGTAATGAAGGCTGTCGGCGTCGCGGACGAGAGCGACCTGCCGAAACTGAACGACTACGCGCGGGTCTGCGACCAGCTTTTGGCGGATGCGAAGCCGCCGACGGACCACGACCTGCCGGGCGGCAACGGGCTCTCCTTTGACTGGCGTCTGATCGCGGGCCGCAGGTGGCCGGTGCCGTGGATGCTTGCGGGTGGCCTTACGCCGGAAAATGTGGCAGAAGCCATCCGGCTGACCGGCGCGAAACAGGTGGATGTGTCCTCTGGCGTCGAATCCGCCCCCGGCGTAAAAGACGGCGACAAGATAGAGCGGTTCATTAAAGCCGCACATGGAGAAGAAGATGGCCTCTGAAATGTTGAATTCCTACAAGACCGGACCTGATGAAAAGGGCCGTTTCGGCGATTTCGGCGGACGGTTCGTGTCCGAAACCCTGATGCCGCTGATCCTTGATCTGGAGGCGCAGTATGAATTCGCCAAGACCGATCCGACCTTCTGGGCCGAGATGGACTATCTGTGGAAATACTATGTCGGGCGGCCGTCGCCCCTGTATTTCGCGGAACGGCTGACCGAGGAACTCGGCGGTGCGAAAATCTATTTCAAACGCGACGAGTTGAACCACACCGGTGCGCACAAGATCAACAATGTGTTGGGCCAGATTCTGCTGGCGCGGCGCATGGGCAAGACCCGGATCATCGCCGAAACCGGAGCGGGCCAGCATGGCGTTGCGACGGCAACGGTCTGCGCCAAGTTCGGGCTGAAATGCGTCGTCTACATGGGCGCGCATGATGTCGAGCGGCAGGCGCCGAACGTGTTCCGCATGAAACTGCTGGGCGCCGAGGTCATACCGGTCACATCCGGACGCGGTACGCTGAAGGACGCGATGAACGACGCGCTGCGCGACTGGGTGACCTATGTCGACGAGACATTCTATTGCATCGGTACGGTGGCGGGTCCGCATCCCTATCCGGCCATGGTCCGCGATTTCCAGTCGATTATCGGCAAGGAGACCAAGGAGCAGATCATGGAGCAGGAAGGCCGTCTGCCCGATTCCGTCATCGCCTGTATCGGCGGCGGGTCGAACGCCATGGGCCTGTTCTATCCGTTCCTCGACGACAAGTCCGTGCGCATCATCGGCGTCGAAGCCGGTGGCAAGGGCGTGGACGAGAAGATGCAGCACTGCGCCTCTCTGACCGGCGGCCGTCCGGGCGTGCTGCACGGCAACCGTACCTACCTGTTGCAGGACGACGACGGACAGATCCTCGAAGGCCACTCGATTTCCGCCGGTCTGGACTATCCCGGCATCGGACCGGAGCATAGCTGGCTGCATGACACCGGTCGCGCCGAATATGTCTCGGTCACCGATGTCGAGGCTCTGGACGCCTTCCAACTGTCCTGCCGGACCGAGGGAATTATTCCGGCGCTGGAGCCGAGCCACGCGCTGGCGCATGTCGCCAAGATCGCGGGCGACCTGCCCAAGGACCACCTGATGGTGATGAACATGTGCGGCCGTGGAGACAAGGATATCTTTACCGTCGCCAAGGCGCTGGGCTGGGATATGAGCGGGGGCTGAGGTTCCTGCTAGACGATCCGCCGGTCGAGTTCTGACGGGTCGTCGACACATGCATGCCAGAACTCTGCCGCACCTGTGGGCAGTGTCGCGAGGATCCGGTCCATATCTGTCTGGTTGACACTCCGCCGCACGGCCCATGCGGTCGGCTCGATTGCATCGTCGAGAAAGGCCCGAAACTCCTTTGAAGCATGTCGATAGACTCAGGGAAATGGCATCGTTTTATCCCCCCGTCGAATTCACGCGCACAGAATTTTCTAATTCCTGCAATTTAATCGATCAACGTTTGGGGAGTGGTCTGACCCTCAATCGGACCGACTTGCGCTCTGGCTCGATTTTGGTTGGTCAGCACGGCGCAAAACCGTTAAAATGACGGGCATTGCAACGTGGCTTTTCCCGCGACAGATATTTGCGGCAGGGTGTTTAAATATTCAGGTATTGCTATATATTGCAGTACAAAACAGGGAGAACCGGGACTTCCGGTCAAGGAGAGTACTATGGAGACTGCATTCACACCGGTATCTGCGCTGATTGGCGGTGGGCTGATCGGTCTTGCCACGGTTATCCTGATGGCCGGAAACGGACGGATCGCCGGGATCAGCAGCATTGTCGGACATTTGCTGCCGCCATTGAAAGACCGCTTCGCCCTGCCGCAATCGGCGTTTTTCGTTGTCGGATTGTTGCTGGCCCTGCCGGTTTACAAATTCGCGACCGGCGCGGTTCCGCCGCATGTCATGACTGACAATGCAGTCGTGTTGGTCGTGGCCGGATTGCTGGTGGGCTACGGTGCGGCGCGGGGCAGCGGTTGCACCAGCGGCCACGGCGTTTGCGGCATCTCGCGGCTGTCGGCGCGCTCGATCGTGGCGACGCTGACGTTCATGGGGGCGGGAGTCGTGGCGGTATTCCTGCTACGGCACGTTTTCGGAGGTTGATATGCGCGCTGTAGTCTCCCTTTTCGCCGGAGTGCTGTTCGGGATCGGCCTGATCGTCGCCGACATGACCAACCCCGCGAAGGTCCAAAATTTCTTGGATATCGCGGGAACCTGGGACCCGAGCCTGATGTTCGTGATGGGGGGCGCCATTCTGGTGACGATGCCCTCTTTCATGTACCTCAAGAAGCAGGAAAAGCCCCTGTTCGGCGAGGATTTCGGATGGCCCTCGCGCACCGATCTGGACCTGAAACTGGTTACCGGATCGGCTATCTTCGGCCTCGGATGGGGGTTGGGCGGGTTCTGCCCGGGTCCGGCGCTGACTGCCCTGCCGAGTATCGGCACCGGAACGTTTCTGTTCGTCATGTCCATGCTGGCCGGTATCTGGGCCTCCAACCTGCAGGACACCCGTAACGCCAATCTTGGCAAAGTTCAGTACTAGTACCGAAAGGAAACCCGATGGCAAATTATCCATTAGATATGTCGGTAAAACCGGAAGTAACCGCGTTCTTCGATGAAGATACCAATACCATCAGCTATGTGGTGAAAGATCCCGATAGCGCTTCTTGCGCGGTAATCGACAGCGTCATGGATATTGATTACGCCGCCGGTCACATCACTTATGAAAGCGCCGACGCGATCATCGGGTATATCGAGAAAAACGCCCTGAAACTGGAATGGATTATCGAAACGCACGCCCATGCCGACCACCTGTCGGGCGCGCCCTATATCCAGCAGAAACTGGGCGGCAAGATCGGCATCGGAGAGCATATCCTGACGATCCAGACCGTCTTCGGAAAAATCTTCAACGAAGGCACCGAGTTCCAACGGGACGGTTCGCAGTTCGACAAGCTGTTCGCGGACGGCGACCATTACAGGATAGGCAACATGGACGCCTTCGTGATCCACACGCCCGGCCACACGCCCGCCTGCATGGTGCATGTAATCGGAAATGCCACCTTCACCGGCGATACGCTGTTCATGCCGGATGGCGGATCAGCGCGTGCCGATTTCCCCGGCGGCGACGCGGGCACGCTTTATGACAGCATCCAGAAAGTGCTGAGCCTGCCCGACGACATGCGGTTGTTCATGTGCCACGACTACGGCCCTGACGGGCGCGACATTGCCTGGGAAACGACCGTGGCGCAGGAGAAATCCGAGAATATCCATGTCGGTCAGGGCAAGTCCCGCGAGGAATTTGTCGCCATGCGCGAGGCGCGGGACAAAACCCTTGGGATGCCTAAGCTGATCATACCGTCGTTGCAGGTCAATATCCGCGCCGGCGAAATACCCAGGGACAATGATGGCAATATGATGCTCAAAGTCCCAGTCAACAAACTCTGAGAAGGAAGAAGTATTTTGGAAATTAGGGAACTGGATGAAAACATGTCGGTCACCGCGCAGATCACCGTGGCCGATATTGACCGGATCAAGGCGCTGGGATTCAAGTCGATCCTTTGTGCCCGTCCGGATGCCGAACAATTCGGCCAGCCGACAGCGGCCGAGATCCAGGCAGCGGCAGAGGCCAGCGGCCTCGAGATGGTCTATGTACCGGTCGCCGGCCCGCCATCCGAAGAGCACGCTGAACGGCTCGCCAGCCTATGGCCGGACCTGTCCAAACCCTGCCTCGGCTATTGCCGGTCGGGCGCGCGGGCCAACATGCTCTGGGCGTTGATCGAAAGCGCGGAATAGGCG
>JAHEFH010000023.1 GCA_024640245.1 Paracoccaceae bacterium
TCCCCGCGCCTTTCCTGCGTTTTGAAATTTGCGCCTCGGCCTGCCGTTCGGCTATTCACGCACAAACCATTTTGATGGCTTACCAGCGGTTATGGTACCAGTACCACTGCTCCGGATGAGCTCGGATGCGTTCTTCCAACTGCTTCATGCTTTCCTGCATCATCTCTGTCGCGTTGCTTTTTGGGATCGGAGCCTCGAACTCGATCCTGAATGAACCGTCGCAGGATCGCGTTGCATAGGCCGGAACCAGCGGGATATCGTATTTCAATGCCAGATCCGCAGGCACCAGGCTGGTCCAGGCAGGGTGGCCGAAAAACGGCAGGGCCGCGCCCTTCCGGAACCGCTGATCCGGCAAGATGGCAAAAAAGCCACCCTTCTTAATGTGTCGTACTGCTTTGACCATACCCGCGCTGCCGCTTTCCACGACGGGCTCTCCACCCTTGCGGATCGCGGCCAGAAAAATCTGTTCGTAAAACGGATTCGTATTCCGCTTGTAGACTGCGCCGGTCTCCATGCCGTTTTGCTTGAGCACATGGCGAATGGCCTCCCACTGGCCATAGTGCGCCGAGATGATTATCGCGCCCTTGCCCGCTGCCCTGGCTTTCTTCAGCACCGCAAGTCCGGGTCCGGAAACCTCGGCCTTGCGCGCAACCATGGCAAGCAGATCGTTGTTGTGGATTTCGCAGAGCGTTGACCCTACGTGCCGCGCAACCTCGATGCTGGTTCGTCGCAGTTCGTCCGGTGTCATGTCGGGAAAGGCCAGCGCCAGATTGCGCTCTGCCCGCCGTCGCGCCGACGGGAAAACCGTGGCCAATGCCGCCAGCACGGACCCGAACAACCGGACCCGGGTTGGAAACGGAAACACCCGAGCGCCGTTCAGCAGCACCCAGATCGGAAGGAACTGCGCCAGATACTTGAGGGTTGTCAGCTTTGCCTGCACTTGCGACCTGCCTTTATGCAAAATCTGTCGGGTTGAATTTGACGGCCCGGTCCGTCCTACTCACGCGCCCTCATCTTTTCAATATAGCCGCCGATCCGCCGTCGGGCATCTGGACCCAGAACATACGATAGCGCAAAACCGGTAAAAAACGCCATGAGTTCCGCCAACCACTGGTTCGACGTGCCGAACAAAATCTTGTAGACTAGTTGTATCGCCATGAAAAAAGCGATCAGTCGAAACGCCGCTAGCCCGTTTTGCCCAGTGTTGCGCATGTCAGTGAACAGAATCCACGTAAACGCACCTATCAGGCCGTAAACCCCCGGATAACCGCCCATCAACAGGCTATTCTCATCCAGAATGACCGAATAGAGCGCCGCGCCGACCATGGCACTGCCGAAAAATATGACCAGCACAGCCAGTGGGTTAAAAAGCTCCGCGACAAACTTGCCCAGCGCCAGAATGAACACCACGACAAAGGCTGCATGCGTGAAATTGCCATGAATGAACTGGAATGTCACAAAGCGGAGCAAATGCTCCGGCGGGTAATTTCCGGTCTGCCGCATCCAGTCGAAAACCGTATCGTAAAACCCGTAGTTGCGCGCTAGGTCCAGCCGCCAGCCTATAGCCTCGGGCCCGCCGACAAATCCGGCCTCACCCGCTTGCAAAACCAGTTCCACCGCCACCATCGCAAACGCCAGTAACCAGACTACCGGCGGCAGCGGGTTAAGGGGCGATTCATTGGCGTTCGGATTGTGCATTCCGCTACTCACATCAGTTGACCTTGCCTGTCAACAAAGCGATAAGGCGTCCCTGACAACAAGTCCAGACGGAGTATCATACAATGACCGAAGCGGTCCACACGCAGCGCGTCTTTTCCGGCATCCAGCCCTCGGGCAACCTCACTCTCGGCAATTATCTTGGCGCGGTGAAGCGCTTTGTCGAGATGCAGGATTCGGGGATTGAAACCATCTATTGCATGGTCGATCTGCATGCCATCACCGTCTGGCAGGATCCTGCAACGCTGCGCAAAAACACGCACGAACTGGCGGCGGCGTATATCGCCTGCGGACTGGACCCCAAGAAATCGATCCTGTTCAACCAGAGCCAGGTTTCAGCACACGCCGAACTGGGCTGGATTTTCAACTGCGTGGCGCGGCTGGGATGGATGAACCGGATGACCCAGTTCAAGGACAAGGCCGGCAAGAACGCCGAGAAGGTCAGCCTCGGACTCTATGCCTACCCCTCCCTGATGGCGGCCGACATTCTGGCCTACAAGGCGACCCACGTACCGGTTGGCGAGGACCAGAAGCAACACGTCGAACTGACACGCGACATCGCCAACAAGTTCAACCATGATTTCGGCACCGATTTCTTCCCGGAGCCGGAACCGGTCATCGCCGGCGCGGCGACCCGAGTGATGAGCCTGCGCGACGGCACCAAGAAGATGTCGAAATCCGACCCTTCGGACATGAGCCGGATCAACATGACGGATGATGCAGACACGATCGCCAAAAAGATCCGCAAGGCCAAGACCGACCCGGAACCCCTGCCCGACACACTGGAGGGGTTGGAAGGACGGCCAGAAGCCCGCAATCTGATCAATATCTACGCCGCCATTTCGAACCAGACACCGGAACAGACCCTTGCTCAATTCGCGGGACAACAGTTCGGACAGTTCAAACCGGCACTCGTCGATCTGGCGGTCGCACATCTGGCACCGATTTCCGCGGAAATGGCCCGCCTGATGTCGGATGTCGCGGAAATCGACCGCATTCTGGGCGATGGCGCTAATCGCGCTGCGGCGATTGCCGATCCGATTCTGGACGATGTTAAGGATATTGTCGGACTCATCAGGTCGCGCAGCTAATTCGGAAAGATTCGGCGGATATTCGCGCTTTTGCGCAGAATGACCTAATTTTCGCCAATTTTGTAACTCAAGGTCTAAAGCGTTCCCAATGGAATCAGTCTAAAGTGGAACGACTTGGCGCTCTGGCCAGTGGAATCTGACAGGTTGCTAAGTGGAAAAAACACAGGTGAAGGAGTATCCTAATGAGTGAATCAGAATTCAACCGCCGTGCAATGTTGGCACGCTTGGGGCTGGCAGCAACAGCGATCTACGCAGTTCCAGCGATGACGACGTTAAGTGCCGCACATGCAAGCAGCCCAAGCAGTGGCGACGACAGCAATGACGACGACAACAGCAGCCCGAGCGAAGATGACGCCAGCAGCCCGAGCGAAGACGACAACAGCAGCCCGAGCAGCGACGATTCAGACGACTCGAGCGCCAGCGCAGCCGGTAGCGAAACATGCGGAACCAATGTGGTTGGTGCAGTCTGCAACTAATTGTCAGTCGTTCAATTGATAACGTAATGCGGCCGCTTGACAGTGGCCGTTTTGCATTAATGCCGTGAGGACCGATTTCAGGACATTGGCAGGATACCAGAGAAATTTGCGACGCAATTCCAGGTCAAATGACTGAACGCATCACAATCCGTTTCGAGGACACTGACGCGCCCTTGGCCCTGATCGGGTGTCCGGAGTTGTTGGACTTTGCGCCCCATACACTTCCTTATTGGCCCTTTAATTATTCAGAGGGCGGCAATGGCGACGTGGAACCGTTTATGTCGATACAGAAAATCGACGACAAATACCATGTTCAGGCCACTGTCCGGAATAAGACAAAGATCTTCCGGGATCCCATCGACGTCATGTGCTACATGATCGCGGAACTCGCGTGGGCCGGCCTTCGGGCCAATCCCGACTGGTTGTGCGTCCATGGTGCGGCGGTCGAGTTTTCAGGGAAGCTTGTGCTCTTCCCGAGTACGAAACGTGCAGGTAAAAGCACACTGACCGCTTGCTTGTCCGCGTGCGGGAACCGTGTTTTCACCGACGATTTTTTACCCGTCTCCATCGACAGTCACGGCGTCCCGATGGGAATTGCCAGCGGTGTCGGCCCAAGACTGCGCTTGCCGTTTCCCAAGGACTTCAGCGCAAAGTTCAGGAATTTTTTCAACGAAAAAATTACCGTGCCGGGCAGTCGCTACGGTTACTTGCAGCTTGACCGGAAAGGTCTGGCAGAACGTGGCGAGAGGTTACCGTTTGGCGCGATTGTGCTGCTGGAGCGAACCGAAGGCGCGAAGTGCGAACTGCTACCGGCCAGCAAGGCTGAAGTGCTCCGCAGGATCATCATCCAGAATTTCGCGCGCGCGCAGGACGCAAGCCGCATCCTTCGCGTATTGCACTTTATTGTGTCGCACACTCCGCTTTACACGCTCCGCTATTCAAGCGCCGAGGACGCGGCAGAAGCGTTGGGCAAAAGCTTTGCCCGGTGGCCAGAGAACTCTCGCCCAGCGCCACCTTTTGAAGAAACCGAAGCTGACCGGTACCCGCTCGAAGAAAAGGCCGAAGCGACGGGGATCGAATTTCAAAATGCGCTTGTCCGCTGCCCGACAGCGACCGAACTGCTGGTCGACGGACAGAGGTTTATCGTCGATTCCAAGGGCTATGCCATTCATCAGCTCGACTCCATTTCCGGATCCGTGTGGGCAGCCTTGGAAGAGCCTGCGCAGGCCTCGGAAATCATAGATATGTTCTGTGTCGCATTCCCCGATGAACCGACAGAACGGCTGAGACAGGATGTCACCCGATTGCTGAAAAAATTCGCGGCAAAGGGGCTGATACAACAGCAGGAATGACTTCGGTCACTTCAGTGGGTCGTCAGCCTGCGTTCCCGAAGCGATTATTCGGGATTTTTCGGCAGACTGATCCGGAATTCGGCACCCTCCGGTGAATTCCGCGTCAGTTCCAGTTTGCCGCCGTGACCCTTGACCAGTTCGGACGAGATCGCCAGTCCCAATCCAGCGCCACCTGCGCGCACACCGCCCTCGAAAGGCCTGAACAGCTTGGCCAACGCCTTTTCCGGCAGGCCCGGCCCGTTGTCCTCGACAGTGACGGTCCAGTTGTCATCCTGTTCCGTCGCGGAGATATCGATGCGCCCCGGTTTCTTGCGCGCCTCCAGCCCCTGCCGCGCGTTCCGCACCAGATTTGACAGAACCCGGAATATCTGTTCCTGATCGGCCAATATTTTCAGCCCGGCGGGGGCCGAGACATGTATCTCGATCGGCGCATCGCCAACCGCCAGACGCTCGCTGTCGGCAACATCCTCCAGCAGCGGCAGTATTGCAAAACCCGTCTTCATCGGCCTTGCCTCCTCTGCCCTTCCGAATGCCAGAGTGCTTTCGCAAAGGTTCACCGCCCGCGACAGCGAACCGACGAGCTTGGGCGCGGATTTCTGCACTCTCGGGTCGTCCGACATCTCCATCCGGTCGGCCAGCAACTGCGCGGTGGTCAGCATATTGCGCAGGTCGTGGCTTATTTTCGACACCGCCGTTCCAAGCGCGGCCAGACGGTCCTTCTGGCGCAACGACTGGCTCAACTGGGTCTCCATTGACTGCAAGGCGACCTCTGCATCGCGCAACTCGTTGACGCGCGCACTCGGCTCTATAATCCGCTTCGTGTCCTCGGGCGCGTCGCCATAGCTCTTGATCTGCATGATCAGCCGGCTGATCGGACGGACCAGCAACAGGCGCACCGCGAAGAACAGCAGCGCGGCGGTAGTGACCGAGATGACCAGCGAGAGATAGAAAATATTTGTGCCGTAAGTGATCATCGCATCACGCAGAGGCGTTTCCTCTATCACCACATCGATAAGCAAACCGGCCTGTTTTACCGGCTCGCCCTGCACGCGGATCACCCGGCCCTCGCCATTGAGCAGCGTGTCGAAAGCATCCCCGATCAGGGAAAGCGGTCCGACCGAGCGGAGGTCGTAATCCTTGTCGATCGGGGATTCCATCGGTGAGGCAAGCATCAGTTCGCGGACCTCGTCCCGCTTCAGCGCGACGTTCAGAACTCCGGCGTTGCGCAGCAATTCAGCCTCAAGCGCAGGTTCAACCATCTGATCCGGCGACGCCAGCAGGGCCAGCGACGCGATCTGTGCCCTTTCCAGCCGCGACTGAAGGTAGTCCAACCGGAACCTGGCCACCGAGGGGACAAAAATCAAAACCTCTGCCAGCATGACGCCGATAATGGTCAGCAAAAGAAACCGGCCCGAGAGAGATTTTAAAAACATGGTTGCCCAGAAATTGTTTCTACACTCTTATCCAGATCAGAAGCGCTGAACAATCCTTACCAGACGTTTGACGAAATTACTCTTGAATAGTCGCGGGCTGTAATATTGGCCGGCGGCGCGCTTGTTGATCTCTCCGAGCGTCGGATAAGGTGATACCATTGCCGCGACGGCGCCGATTTTCAGCTTGTTGGCGATCACCAGCGCCCAGAGCTGGATCAGTTCGCCCGCCTGCGCCCCGACAATCGATGCGCCCACCGGTCGGCCCTTGACGATCATCACCTTGATCAGGCCGGTCGTTGCCAGCTCTGCCCGCGCCCTGTCGTTTTCAGCATAGTCGAAACGGACAACTTCCAGCCGCTGCCCGTGAATTTCACGGGCCTTCGCCTCGGTCAGGCCGACCTGCGCCAGTTCGGGATCGGTGTAGGTGACCCAGGGGATATGGGCATTGCTGGCCTTGCTGGGCAGGCCGAACAGCGCCGACCTGATGATGACGCCGGCATGGTAATTGGCGACATGTGTAAAGTGCAGGCCTCCGGCGACATCCCCGATGGCGTAGACCCGTTTGTTGGTGGACTTGAGCTGATCGTCCACCTTGATACCTGTCCGAGACGGCTCGATACCCGCCGCGGACAGATTCAGTTTTTCGGTATTGGTCCTGCGCCCGACCGCCAGCAGCAGGTGCGTCCCCTTGTGTATCGTGCCGTCCCTGGCATGCACGGCAATCGCTCCCGCCTTGCCCCTGATCTCGTCCACCATGGCACCTTCGAAGATCTCGACCCCTTCGCCGCGGATTTTCTCCAGCGCGATCGCCGCCATTTCGGGGTCGTCCTTGCCCAGCGCCATCATACCCTCCAGAACCGTGACCTTCGCCCCCAGTCGGCAATGCGCCTGCGCCAGTTCGATACCGATCGGTCCGCCGCCGATGATGATCAGGTGCTCTGGCAGGTCGGTTAGATCGAAAATGCTCTCGTTGGTGAAATACGGTACCTTGTCCAGCCCGGGGATCGGCGGCACCATTGGCGAAGAGCCTGTGGCGACCACAAACCTGCGGGCCTGAATGACGGTGTCGCCCGCCTGTACCTCGGTCGGCGAGATGAACGCGCCGTACTCGGAGATGACCTTGACGCCCAGCCCCTCGAACCGCTCGACGCTGTCATGCGGCTCGATACCCTTAATGACGCTTGCGACGTGGGACTTGGCAGCGGCGAAATCGACCTTTGGCGTCACAGGCTTGATGCCGAATGGCCCGCCTGTCGTCATCGCATGGGCATGTTTCGCTGCTGCGATCAACGCCTTGGACGGCACACAGCCATAGTTCAGGCAGTCGCCGCCCATCTTGTGACCTTCCAGCAGGACGACATCGGCCCCCATCTGCACCGCACCCGCCGCAACCGACAGTCCGCCAGAGCCGCCGCCGATAACGCAGAGGTCGGTCTTTATCCGTCGGGTCATGGCTGCATCTCCTTTTTATTCGAGAAAGCCTTCAGGAGTATCGGCAGCGCGGCCAGAAGGCATAGCCCGAGGATCGGGCCCAGTATCTGCCATTCGAAGATGATCCCCAGATCCGGCGTCTCGCCGCGCGAGAACACATCGCCCAGCCCCGCACCGACGGCCGTGTAGACCAGCCCACCCGGTATGATTCCGAAAAACGTCGTCAGAGCGAAGTTCCGTAGCCCGACACCCATAAAAGCGGGAGCCAGATTGGCGATAAAAAACGGCACGGCGGGCACCAACCGCATTAGCAGCAGATAGCTCACCTCGTTGCGGCGCAGTCCTGCCTCGATCCGGCGCATCCGGCTCTCATCGGGGGACTGGGCCAGCATCTTGCGATGCAGCATGTCGCCCAGACCGGACTTGGCGGCCAGAAAAATCGCGATTGCTCCCAGCGTGGCGGACGCGACGTTGAACAGGGTTCCGGGAAAGGTCCCGAAAAGAAAGCCGCCCGTAAGGGTCATCACAGTTGCACCGGGCAAAGAAAAGGCCACCACGACCACATAGATCGCCATGAAGGTCATAACCGCGATCGCATAATTGCCATCCCGCCATGCAATCAGTGATTCGCGGTTGTCGCGCAGCGTTTCGAAACTGAGCAGGTCCCTCAGCAGGAAAAACCCGACCGTCGCGACAAGCAAAATAGCCAGAAAAGGCAGCAATCGCCTCAAGTTGATGCCGTCGCCGGACGTTTCGGTGTTCATTCTTGGCCCCAATGGTAAATATTGTCCCTGTTCTCTACTTGCGCGAAACATGCTGTCAGGGATAGTGGCATCACGGGCCGTTGATCTGCGGTGAAGCTTTGTTTCAAATTTTCGCGGGTTCTTCGGGCCGATGCCGTCAAATCCGGCGAAACGGGTGATAAAAAGTGGCAAATGTTGCAATAAATTTGCGCCGAAGCGAATTGACTTACTGAAAATCAGGCCCTAAACAGCAGCTTCTGGATAACAGGCCTTCGAATCCGACCGCGGGTTTGGGCAAAACGATCAGGAGATCGAAATGAAACGTACTTATCAGCCGAGCACCCTCGTTCGCAAACGGCGCCACGGATTCCGTTCGCGCATGGCTACGAAAAACGGCCGCAAGATTCTGAACCGCCGCCGGGCTCAGGGCCGCGCCAGCCTGTCTGCATAAGGCCTGCCCGAAAGGGCTTTGATATTATGAAACCGCCGGAGGCACCACAAGGCACCCAACAGGGCGCCGGTGATACGCCACCGGCGGTTTCCGTTTGTCTGGAGACAATCACCAAGCGCGCCGATTTTCTGTCCGCGTCACGGGCGCGAAAGCAGGGAACCAAGGGGTTCATGTTGCAGGCCCGCAACCGCTGCGACGACAGCCCTGCCATTCGCGTCGGCTTCACTTGCTCCAAGAAAGTCGGCAATGCCGTCGCCCGGAACCACGCCAAACGCCGCCTGCGCGAGGTCGCCCGCGCTGTCCTGCCCGAACTGGGGCATGCGGGTTGGGACTATGTTCTGGTCGGGCGCGCGGTGGAAACCGAAACCCGCGACTTCCAGGATCTGCTGAACGATCTGCGCTTTGCCATAAAAAAGGTACATGGCGGCTAGGCGCTACGCAGTGCCTCGAACTTATCGCGATGTTGCTCCAGATAGGATTGCCCCGGCAAAAACTTTTCGGGCATTCTGAGGCTGGCCTGCTCTACATTCATAAGCGCGGAACGCGCTCTATCCGGAAGTTTGTGGGATATCAGCAGCCGATAATCCTGATCAAACGATATCAAGTGCCGGTCAAACGCCTTGTCATGCAGAGCATTCAGGCAGATGCCGTTTTCGGGACGCATGCGTAGTTTTTCGCTCTCAGCCCATCCAATGATGTGACTGGCAACCAGTAGCTGGGGTGCGTCAACTCCGGTCAGCGCGCACCGGTGACCATAAGATGAAAGGATCATTTCCCTGAAAAAGTCCTGTCCGCCACGCTGCTTTGCCATCCGGGTTCGGTCAGTTCCTTCCCTGAGATGATAATCATCATAATTCCGTTCATTTTGAACGTATGCCAAATCTGGTTTTTGAACGGGCATTGAAGAAGCAATCACAAATTCCGGTTGCTCCAAAAATTCCGCCCATACCTGCTTGTCCATTGCGCTTGCATTTTGCATGCCGGTTCTTGGCAAGCTTTCGTCCAGTGCTGCCAGATTTGACATTTTCAGTGCAACTGCGCTTGCTGTCCGGTCGATGGTGGCCGCAAGTCGCAAGACCTCGGGGTTTTTATTGTGAATTCGGCCAAAGGGCGTCCTTAGGTAAAGCGCGAGTGCCGCGCGCACCTCTTCCCGTGACCAATTACGCCTTACTGCCATCTTTTAATAATCTCAGTGTCTACTATATGCGAAAAGACTACAGACACTCATCACGCTTGAGCAAGGACTCAAATGACGCCGCTCGCCTTTATCCTTTCCCTGCCCGTGCAGGCTTACCGCAAGGTGTTTTCACCCTGGGTCGGCCACAACTGCCGCTATCATCCGACCTGTTCGGCCTATGCGCTGGAGGCCTTGCAGAAGCATGGCGGGATCAAGGGCAGCTGGCTGGCGGTCAAGCGGATCGGGCGCTGCCATCCCTGGGGGTCCAGCGGTATCGACAACGTGCCGGACAAGTGAGAAAATCATCCTAACCGGTCGAAGAACAGCATCTTGGTGGAAGGTTGAAAACGCTGCTCCTGATCATCCTTCTTGTCATTGTCGCGCTGCTTTTCGCAGCGCTGGTCTGGCGCTGGCTCGACAAAAGGAAGGATAAAGCGGTCTGGCGTCAGCTGGAGGCATTACAGCCTGCAAACCCACGGACGTTCGAACCTTCCATTGTCGATGGACTATCCGAACCCGCGCGCCGGTATTTCCTTTTTACAATGCGCCCAGGCACCAAACTCCGGACGGTCTGCCGGATATCCATGCGCGGGCAATTCGGGCTCGGCACCAAGGATGCTCCGAATTATCTGCCAATGAAGGCCGAGCAGATACTGGCCTCGCCTGACGGTTTCGTCTGGAAACTGAAGGCCGGCCATGGCCTGATGCGGATCGCAGGGTCGGACGCGGCCGTCGGGCAGACCAGTTGGAGCCGCTTCTGGCTGGCCGGCATCCTTCCGGTCGCCCGCGCCGGCGGCACGCCCGATCACGCACGATCCGCTTTCGGCAGACATGTTGCCGAGGCGATTTTCTGGACGCCTGCGGCACTGTTGCCGAAAGAGGGCATAGTGTGGGAGGCGGTTGATCGCTCAACTGCACGCGTTACCGTCAGTTATGGTGGCCAAGAGCAAACGGTGCAGGTCACCGTCGACGACGACGGTCGTCCGGTCAAAGTCAGTTTTCTGCGCTGGAGCAATGCAAACCCTGACAAGACCTACCGCTTGCAGCCATTCGGCGGCTATCTTTCAAATTTCAGGGAGTTCGAAGGAATGACCCTTCCGACCCGCATCGAGGCCGGTAATTTCTTCGAGCAAGAAACCTATTTCCCGTTTTTCCGGATCGACGTCAGCGCAATCCGGTTTCCCTAGTATCCGTGCCGAGCGCCACAGCGGCGCACTCAGGCAGGCGCTTACTGCTTTTCGAAAAAGATGATGACCTCGCCCACGTCCAGCCCGAATTTCTTCATATAGGCGCGGTTCAGAACCCGTTTATCGTCGAGGCGCCACATCCAGTCATCGAAGCCGACCTTGACCGAACCGTCCGGCAACGGCAGGTCGATCCGGTACTGCCAGTTGAACGTATCGTCCTTTTCCCTGCCCAGCGCTTCGCCGATTACACCGTCGGCGGAACCCGACCATGTGTCGTCGCCGGTTTTGGTCAGGGTCCAGACGCGCTGTTCCTCGTAACCGTCGGAATAGGTGAAATCCTCGGTCAGGGTCAGGGTTTTGCCATCCCAGTCCCCGTTCATATCCACCACGAAGCGGCGGCTGACAGTTCCGAACAGATCCTGAAACTGCCCATAGGCTTTGACATGGCCCTCGAAATACTCTTCGAGGTCGAGTTTCGGCCCGCCGAGGGAGGCATCGACGAGCCCCGGCTTGCCCGTACAGGCTGCAAGGATCGGGAACAGGGCAAGAGCGGCAAATTTGTGTATCATGCTGTTTATACGCCAGACGCCGCGGATCGGATCATTCGCTTGAGATTCTATCTGCATAAGCGTATGACCCGCCCATGCTAGACGACAACACAGACATCCATCCCCTATTCCAGGGCGCGCCTTCGACAACGGAGTTCAAGAAACTCCGCAAACGCATCGTGCGCCAGACCCGCGAGGCGGTCGAGGAATACGGAATGGTCGAACGCGGCGCGCGCTGGCTGGTCTGCCTGTCCGGTGGCAAAGACAGCTATACATTGCTGGCGGCGCTGACCGAACTGCAATGGCGCGGCTTGTTGCCTGTCGAAATCCTTGCCTGCAACCTTGATCAGGGTCAGCCGAACTTTCCGGCCACCGTCCTGCCCGAGTTTTTGGAAAAGATGGGCGTACCGCACCGGATCGAATATCAGGACACCTATTCCATCGTAAAGGAAAAGGTTCCCGCCAACCGCACCTATTGCGCCATGTGCTCGCGCCTGCGCCGCGGCAACCTCTACCGCATCGCCCGTGAAGAGGGCTGTTCGGCTGTGGTTCTCGGCCATCACCGCGACGATATTCTTGAAACCTTCATGATGAACCTGTTCCACGGCGGCAGGCTGGCGACCATGCCGCCCAAGCTGGTGAACGAAGAGGGCGATCTGTTCGTCTATCGCCCGTTGGCCTTTGTGGCCGAGGCGGATTGCGAGAAATTCGCGCGCGATATGAACTATCCCATTATCCCCTGCGATCTGTGTGGTTCGCAGGACGGATTGCAGCGCCAGCAGGTCAAGGCGATCCTCGACGGTTGGGAAAGAAACAGCCCCGGCAGGCGTCAGGTCATGTTCCGAAGCCTGATGAATGTGCGCAAAACACATCTGCTGGATCAGGAACTGTTCGATTTCGCCGGTTTGGTGCGGCCAAAACCTGCCGAAGCCCGCCCGCAAGAAGAGGCTTAAAAACCTTGACCTTTCCCTGCTCTTTCTATTGAACCAAGCAGACTCGAAAACAACCCCTGTCAGGACGTATTGATGGACGAAAACAATCGCAATCTGATCCTTGCTTCGGCACTCAGCTTTGTCGTGATCCTTGTGTGGTTCTTCCTGTTCCCGCCGGAACAGTCACCCGTGCAAGACCCAACACCGGTTGCAGATGCAACGCAGGCGACGCCGGGCGTGGCCTCCACGCCAACCGTTCCGTCCGCAGGACAGCCGGCCGTGGCCCCGTCGGTCACTCCGACGCTGGAAGCTTCCCGCGATGCGGCGCTCGCCAAAACGCCACGCGTCGCCATCAAGACCAAGCGCCTGAGCGGATCGCTGTCGCTGAAAGGCGGCCGGATCGACGACCTGAAGCTTACCGACTATAATGTGCGGCTGAACGATCCATCCGAAAAGGTGACCCTTCTGTCGCCCGCGGCAGGTCCGAACGCGTATTACGCGCTCTACGGTTGGGCCCCTGCCGGTGACCTGTCGTTCGACGATGTTCCAGGCGCAAACACGCCATGGACGGTCGAGAGCGGTTCCGCCGTCACGGAAACCACACCCGTGGTGCTGCGTTGGGACAACACCAAGGGCGTCACATTCCGCCGCACGATATCGATCGACAAGAACTACATGTTCACGATCAAGCAGACGGTTGAAAACAACTCCGGTTCCAACCTGCGTCTGGCGCCTTACGGCATCGTGGCACGTCACGGCGAACCGGACACCATCGGCTTCTACATCCTGCACGAAGGCGTTGTACGCTCTTCGGACGGCGAGATACAGGAAATCGATTACGACGCAATGCCGGAACAAGCGAACAACCCCGCCGAACAGGCGGCGATCGACGCGAAAGACGTGACTGAAAACGGCTGGATCGGATTTACCGACAAGTACTGGATGACGACCCTGATTCCGTCCCCGGGACAGCCGTTCAAGTCGGTGGCGAAATACACCGCCTTCAACGACACCTACCAGACAGACATGCGCCTGCCAGTGGTCGAGATCGCCAATGGCACCTCGCAGGACGTGACGACAATGCTGTTTGCCGGCGCAAAGGAATGGGACGCCATACGCGGTTATGAAGATTCTCTGGGTATCCAGCAGTTTGTCGACTCGATCGACTGGGGCTGGTTCTTTTTCCTGACCAAGCCGATATTCCAGGTTCTGCACTGGATGCACGGCGTGATCGGCAACATGGGCCTCGCCATTATCGGCCTGACGCTGATCATCAAGGCCTTGCTGTTCCCGCTGGCCTACAAATCCTTCGTGTCAATGGCGCGGATGAAAGAGCTTCAGCCGGAAATGGAAAAACTGAAAGAACGCGCCGGCGACGACAAGCAGATGATGCAGCAGGAAATGATGAAGCTGTATCGCGACAAGAAAGTGAATCCGGCGGCAGGCTGTTTGCCGATTCTGCTTCAGATCCCGATCTTCTTCTCGCTCTACAAGGTGATCTTCGTCACCATCGAATTGCGGCATCAGCCGTTCTTTGGCTGGCTCAAGGACCTTTCCGCGCCCGATCCGACCTCGTTGCTGAACCTGTTCGGCCTGCTGCCGTGGGATGCGCCCGATCCGTCGTCCTTCCTCAGCGTCCTGTCCATCGGTGTATTCCCGATCCTGATGGGTATCACGATGTGGCTGCAGCAAAAGCTGAACCCGGCCCCCACTGACAAGACGCAGGCGCAGATCTTTGCCTTCATGCCGTGGGTGTTCATGTTCATGCTGGGACAGTTTGCCTCGGGTCTGGTGGTATACTGGGTGGCCAACAACACCATCACCTTTATCCAGCAGTACACGATCATGCGCAGCCAGGGCGTGAAGCCCGACATCTGGGGCAACATGTTCGGTGGCCTGCTTAAGCGAAAGAAAGCTGGCGGCTAATGGCACAGGTTTCAGAGCTTTTTCGCCACCCGATCAAAAGCCACGGTTGCGAAGCTCTGACCCAAGTCACCCTCGCGGCGGGCAAGACCTTTCCCTGGGACAGGGTCTGGGCCGTCGCGCACGAGGCTGCCAAAATTTCGCCAGACAGCCGTGACTGGGCCGCCTGCGCCAATTTCTCGCGCGCGGCCAAGGCTCCCGCGCTGATGGCGATCCGTGCCGAGGTTGACGAAGCCACGCGCACCGTTCGGCTCAGCCACCCGCAACTGGGCGCTGTCTCCGGCAATCCCGATCTGCCTTCGGATGCGGCAAAGCTGATTGACTGGGCCAGGCCACTGATGCCGGAAGGCCGCGCGCAATCGTCCTTTATCGTCAAGGCGGACAATCGCGGCATGACCGACACGGCATTCCCGTCCATCTCGATCAATTCCCGCGACACGCTCGCGGCGCTTTCGGCTTCGGCCGGCACCGAAATCTCGCCTTTGCGGTTTCGCGCCAACATCTGGCTCGAAGGCCTGTCGCCTTGGCAAGAATTCGACTGGGTCGGCAGGGAAGTCCGCATCGGCGGCGCGCGACTGGCGGTCCGCGAACGGATCGGGCGTTGCCTTGCAACCGCGGCAAACCCCGACACGGGAGAGCGCGATCTGGACACGCTGAAACTTTTGAAACAAGCCTGCGGCGCGCAGGATTTCGGCGTCTATGCCGAAGTTGTAAACGGCGGCGAAATCCGCATTGGCGACCGAATCGAGATCCTATGACCGAAATACCATTCACACTGGCCGAAGAGCCCGACCATGCCGACGCAGAAAAAGGCCGACTGATGTTTGCGGGCCCCTGCGACTTCCTGAAAGGCGTCGTCGCCATGGAAGGCATGCCGCCGTCCGACCGGCTTGAGGTCTGTTTCGCGGGGCGTTCCAATGTCGGAAAATCCAGCCTGATAAACGCGCTGACGGGGCGCAAGGCGCTTGCGCGGACATCGAACACTCCGGGCCGCACGCAAGAGATCAACTTTTTCACGTTAGGCGATGCACATTATCTGGTCGACGTGCCGGGCTATGGCTTTGCCAACGCTCCGGTCGCGGTTGTCGGCAAATGGCAGCGGCTGCTGAAATCATACCTGTCGGGCCGGCCCAGCCTGCGGCGCGTCTTTCTGCTGATCGACGGTCGCCACGGCGCCAAGGCGGTCGACGAAGAGATCATGGAACTGCTCGACCGGTCCGCCGTCACCTTTCAAGTGGTGATCACCAAGGCCGACAAGCCGCGCGGAGCGGAACTGGAACAAGCGATCGAACGTACGAGAGCGGTGCTGGCCAAGCATCCCGCGGCCTATCCGGAGATTATCGTGACCAGTTCCGAAAAGGGCGAGGGCATCGCCACGCTGCGCAGCGTCATCGCAACGATGGTCTGACCGCAGCGGCAATTGGGACTTCTTTCCTCCTCGAGGCTCGAATCCGCTGCTTGCCTCTTGGCGCGATATGTTAAAACGTTTAAAGCTCGCAGAGTTTTCAGAGGATAAAGCACGTGGAGAAATCAAAAGCGATGGAACGCGACAGCATTGCAACGGCCCGTATGTTAAGCGAGGCCCTTCCCTTTATCCGGCGCTATGACGGCGCCGTTATCGTGATCAAATTGGGCGGCCACGCCATGTCCAGCGACCAGGCCATGGACAGTTTTGCCCGTGACATCGTCCTGATGCGCCAGTGCAACCTGCACCCGGTGATCGTGCACGGCGGCGGACCGATGATCAACGCGATGCTGGAAAAGCTGGACATCAAATCGGATTTTGTGAACGGCAAGCGCGTCACCGACAAGGCTACTGTCGAAGTGGTCGAAATGGTGCTGTCCGGCGCCGTCAACAAACGTATCGTGCAGGCGATTAACCGTCAGGGCGGCAAAGCCGTCGGCCTGTCCGGCAAGGATGCCGACCTGATCGTTTGCACGCAGGCAGAGGGCGACCTCGGTCTGGTGGGCGAACCGGTTGGCATAAACGCCGGCGTCATCGACACTCTGTCGGCAGGCGGCTTCATTCCCGTGATTGCGCCCTTGGGCACGGGACTGGACGGCGAGACTTTCAATATCAACGGCGACACGGCGGCCGGTGCGATAGCGGCGGGACTCAAGGCCGACCGCCTGCTGTTGCTGACGGATGTCGCGGGCGTCAAGGACAAGGACGGCGACGTCCTGACCGATCTGAATGCGGCACAGGTGCACAAGCTCATCGAAGAAGGCGTGATTGCCGGTGGCATGATCCCCAAAGTCCAGACCGCGCTAGATGCGCTCAAACAGGGCGTGCGGGCAGTAGTAATCATCGACGGGCGCAAACCCAACGCCTGTTTGCTGGAGTTGTTCACGACCTATGGTTCAGGCAGCATGATCCGCGCCTGACGGGAAAGGCGGACGATGGAAAACGAAGCGACAATCCGGCTGACAGTCTTTCTGGGCCTGTTCGCCGTCTTCGCGGTGGCGGAACGCCTGTCGCCGCGCCGCGCCCGCACCCAACCGACTGTGCCACGCTGGTTCACGAACTGGTCGATCGTGGTGCTCGACACCTTGACCGTTCGGCTGATGGCGATTGCCATGCCCTTGCTGGCAGTAGGGGCCGCGATCGACGCCGGAAACCTTGGCTGGGGACTGTTCAACCGCATCGCCCTGCCCGTCTGGTTCGAGGTGCTGACCGCCATACTCATCCTCGACCTCGTGATCTGGACGCAGCATCTGGTGACCCACAAGGTGCCGATCCTGTGGCGATTGCACCGCGTCCATCACGCCGACAGGGATATGGATGTTACGACGGCCATAAGGTTCCATCCGGTCGAGATCGCCTTGTCGATGCTGCTCAAGATCGGAGTCGTCTATCTGCTCGGCCCCTCGGCGGTTGCCGTGATCCTGTTCGAGGTGATCCTCAACGGCATGGCCATGTTCAATCATGCCAACCTGCGGCTGCCACTGGCGCTGGACCGCGTCTTGCGTCTGGTGATCGTCACTCCCGACATGCACCGGGCGCACCATTCAATTCTGCGCGAGGAGCACGACAGCAATTACGGTTTCAACCTGTCCATCTGGGACAGGCTCTTCGGCACTTATACCGACCAGCCGAGGGACGGCCATGATGGTATGACCATCGGCCTGAAATGGCAGGACGACCGACCGAGCAAACTCGGCTGGAGCCTGCTATTGCCGTTCCGGCGCAAATGACGCTTGAGGAAATCGATCGTCTGGCAACGGCAACCGCGCTGAAGGTTTTCGGAGCTTTTCACCCAGAACCGGGCGACACGAACACCGGCGGTGCCGGGACTCTGGTATTGCTGGGGCCATCACCTGAATTTTGGGAGGCACTGAAGGCCTCGCCGGAATTCTCCGACGCCAATCACCCCGTCGACCGCTGGTCGGGACGCGTGATCGCCGCGCTGGCAGAGCAGTTGGACGCCCGCGCAATCTTTCCTTTTGGCGGTCCGCCCTATGCCCCGTTTCTGGATTGGGCCAAGCGGACCGGCCGCGCATGGAACAGCCCTGTCGGTATGCTGGTGCACGACGCCAGCGGGCTGCTGGTATCTTACCGCGGCGCACTGGCGTTCGAGCAGAGGCTGGAAATCCCGCGCACAAGCGGTCAAAGCCCCTGCGTGACCTGCGATACCAAACCATGCCTGAGAGCCTGTCCTGTGGGCGCATTGGGCGCGCAGGGCTACGATGTGCCGGCCTGCCATGTCTTTCTGGAAAGCGAGGCCGGACAGGATTGTATGACGCGCGGCTGTGCTGTACGCAGGTCTTGCCCGGTGAGCAAAGGCGCGCACCGGAACGAAGAGCAATCGGCGCACCACATGCGCGCATTCCGGGGTGAAAGATGAAACGCCTGATACTGATCAGACACGCGAAATCCGACTGGGACGAGCCGTTCAACGGCGACCACGGCCGCCGCCTGAACGCCCGCGGACATGCCGCGGCTCAGCGCGTAGGGGCTTGGCTGGCAGAGAAAGGCTACCTGCCCGATCACGTCCAGTGCTCGACTGCGACGCGTTGCATGGAAACCTGGGACGAAATAAGACAGGCTTCGGGTCTCGGACTGACTCCGGAGTATGTCCAGGGCATCTACCACGCCTCCAGCGACGTCATGATGACAGTCCTGAACCGCGCCGAAGGCGATACCGTGATGATGCTCGGCCACAATCCGGGCATCGCGGATTTCGCCGAACGCCTGATCAAGGGCCCGCCGCCGGACCACGAAAAGTTTTTCCAATACCCGACGGCCTCCGTGACCATTCTGGATTTCGACGTGAACGACTGGGCCTACGTGAATTTCGGCGAGGGCAAGCTGGTGACTTTCGTGACGCCGAAGGATCTGGCGCAATAAAAAACCCGGCCGGAGCCGGGTTTTTTGATCGCACTGTGCGACCTTGGAACTAGTGACCCAAAATCTGCGACAGGAACAGCTTGGTCCGGTCCGACTGCGGATTATTGAAGAACTCTTCCGGTTCGTTCTGTTCGACGATCTGCCCAGCATCCATGAAGATAACACGGTTCGCAACCTGGCGGGCAAAGCCCATCTCGTGCGTGACGCAGAGCATGGTCATGCCTTCTTCGGCAAGTTCGATCATGGTATCAAGAACTTCCTTGATCATTTCCGGATCGAGCGCCGATGTCGGCTCGTCGAACAGCATCACGCGCGGACGCATGCACAGCGATCGGGCAATCGCCACACGCTGCTGCTGGCCGCCCGACAACTGGCCGGGGTACTTGCCGGCCTGCTCCGGGATTTTGACCTTTTCCAGGAAGTGCATCGCCGTTTCTTCGGCTTCTTTCTTGGGGACCTTGCGAACCCAGATCGGAGCCAGCGTGCAGTTTTCCAGAATCGTCAGATGCGGGAACAGGTTGAAGTGCTGAAAGCACATGCCGACCTCTGACCGGATCTTGTCGATGTTCTTCAGGTCCGACGACAGAACCGTGCCATCCACCTCGATCTTGCCTTCCTGATGTTCCTCCAGCGCGTTGATGCACCGGATCAGGGTGGACTTGCCCGAGCCGGACGGACCGCAGATCACGATCCGCTCGCCGCGATAAACCGTCAGGTTGATATCGCGCAGCACATGAAAGGAGCCGTACCACTTGTTCATGTTGGTAATCTGGATGGCGACCTCGTCAGAGACCTCCATCTTTTTGGCGGGTGCTTTGTTTGCAGCTTTAGCCATTATTTGTTTTCCTTATCGGTGCCCGGTTTGGAGCTTGCGCTCCAGATACATGGAGTATCGGGACATTGAGAAACAGAAGATGAAGAAGATCATAGCGGTGAAGCCGTAAAGCTCCCACACAATGCCGTTCCAGTCGGTATCTGATCGAATGGTGTTCGACATACCGATAGGGTCCAGAAGGGCGATGATCGACACGAGCGTGGTATCCTTGAACAGGCCAATGAAGGTGGACACGATCGACGGGATCGAAATCTTCAGCGCCTGAGGCATGATGATCAGCCTTTGAGCCTGCCAATAGTCCAGGCCGAGGCTGTCAGCCGCCTCGTACTGGCCTTTCGGCAGAGCGGCCAGACCACCCCGGATCACCTCGGCCATATAGGCGGAGGCGAAGAGCGTCACCATGATGATAACACGCAGGATAATGTCGAACTGCGTACCCGGAGGCAGGAAGATATTCAGCAGTGTCGAGGCCACGAACAACAGCGTGATCAGGGGAACGCCGCGAATGAACTCGATGAATCCGACGCACATCGACTTCAGGATCAGAAGGTCCGACTGCCGCCCGAGCGCCAGCAGAATTCCGATAGGCAGTGACAGGGCAATGCCGGTCACACCGATTGTCACAGACAACATGAAGCCGCCGAACTTGGCCGACTCCACGTGCTGTAGCTCCAGTGGAATAAAGGATTCGAGACCACTCGCAACGTTACCGGCCAAAAACAGCCACCAGAGTACCGGTACAAGTATCGCTGCGATAACCGCGGCCAGATTTCCGGCGGCCTTTCCGACAGAACCAAAGGCCAGATAGCCGAGCACGAAGCCGGCGAGCGCCGATAACGGCAACCAGACCGATCCGCCCCACAACAGCCAGAAGCACAGGAACGGGTAAACGGCCGAGAACCAGAGAAACTTGCGCGGCATGCTTGTGAAAAGCACGGGCGACAAAGCAACCAGAAGGCCTACAAAGGCCAGAATCGGCCGCCAGTACAGTTCAGAAGGATAAAAGCCGAACAACAACTGGTGATAACGATCTCCGATAACCGACCAGCAGGCGGCGGTCACGCCTTCGCCGTAGGTCGCCTGGATGACCTCGCGGCAGTTCTGCAGCGAAGTCCCCGTCCAAGTACCGCGCCAGATCCACGGCAGTATATCTTCGAGCACGAAGAACAGCGCCAAAGCGCTCAGGACCGACAGGATGGAGTTAAACCAGCCATTGAACAGGTTTTCACGAACCCACCCAATGAGGCCAACCGTTGTCGCCGGTGGAGACTTTTCGCCCAACATTTCGGTGCGAACATAGGATTCAGTCTTCATATCAGCGCTCCTTCAGTTTCACACGGTCGTTGTACCAGTTCATCACGAATGAGATGGACAACGAAATGCCGAGGTAAACGAGCATAAGCATCATGATGGTCTCAAGCTCGCGACCGGTCTGGTTCAAGGTGATCCCACCCAGCGTTCCCGTGATATCCATATATCCGACAGCAATCGCCAGCGACGAGTTCTTTGTCAGGTTCAGATATTGCGAAATCAGGGGCGGAATGATCACCCGCATGGCTTGCGGCAATATAACGAGGCTCATGATCCGGCGTTGACGGAGCCCAAGCGCAGCAGCCGCTTCGGACTGCCCCTTGGAAATCGCGTTGATGCCCGAACGGACAATCTCTGCGATAAAGGCGGCCGTATAGAGCGACAGTGCCAACCACAGTGCCAGCAACGAGTTACGCATGTAGGTGCCGCCGGAGAAGTTGAAGCCCTTGAGTGCCGGATATCCGAGATGGAAACCCAGAGCTATCAGCACGACTATTGTCGGTCCGGTTATCAAACCCAGACGTTGCCACCACGTGGTAGGCCTGAGCCCGGTTTGCGCTTGTATCCGGTCGGCGCGGACCCTAACCCGGTGCGCAGCGTAAATGCCGCCGAACAGCGCGATTAGAATGACAATCAAATCGTTGCTGACATCGAAACGCAGACTGGACTCGCCCAGCAGGTGAGTATTGCCCAGCGACCGCGAAAACAGCGGTTCTGGAACGTAGAGCCCGCGGTTTGTCACCGCCACCGAGTCAAACACCTTCATCGTGGCCGCGGGGTTGTCACCCCGGAAGTCACGAGGTTGCGGCAGAGTCTCGATGCTCACGGCCATGATCAGAACGATCCACAGCAGAACAGGAACGTTGCGGAACAACTCGACGTAGACCGTCATCAGGCGAGCCACCAGCCAGTTGTGCGACAGGCGCAGAACGCCGATAATAACGCCAACGATGGTTGCGGTAATACAGCCCATCGCCGCCACCAGCAACGTATTCAGCAAGCCGAGCAGCGACGCCCGCAAGTGGGTATCGCGCGACGAATATTCCAGCAGCGTCTGGTTGATGTCGTATCCGGCCGGTTCCATCAGGAAACCGAAACCCAGCGACTTGTCCAGCGCGGCAAGGTTGGCCGCCGTATTGCTGACGAGCCAGATAGCCAAAGCAATGAATCCGACTAGAGCGGCAACTTGTATCGTCATGGAACGATACCGCGAGTCGTAGATTAACATGCCAAGGCGGAAACCCTCTTTTGGAGGATCACTCAGTGCAGTCATGATTGCACGCTCCCTGTGTGTTGGTGGCTTTCTGTCCGACGCCGCGTTGATCGCGATCTGCCGCCTAAGCCATTTCTTTATTTTAAATGCTTATATGAAAAGGGGCGCAGGATGACCTGCGCCCCGTTCCGGAATTTAGCGGAAAGGTGGAGAGTAGAGCAGACCACCGTCCGTCCACTGTGCGTTCAAACCGCGGGACAGACCGATTGGCGTATTCTCGCCAATGTTTCGCTCGAAAATTTCGGCGTAGTTACCACCGACAGCGATTGCTTTTTGGGCCCAGTCAGCAGACAGGCCGAGCATTTCGCCCAGATTGCCTTCGGTGCCAAGCAACCGGTTGATTTCCGGGTTGTCGGTACCTTTTGCCAATTCAGCCAGATTTGCTGATGTCACGCCGTACTCTTCGGCTTCGATCAGCGCATTCAGCGTCCAACGGACTACATCCATCCACTGGTCGTCGCCATGACGTACAAGCGGGCCCAGAGGCTCTTTGGATACGATTTCCGGCAGAATGATGTGATCCTTCGGATTTTCGAAAGTCGCACGAGCCGAAGCAAGACCGGAAGCGTCGGTTGTATACGCGTCACAAGCACCGGCAATGTATTGCTGGATAGCTTCGTTGTTGGTTTCGATTGGCACCGGCTCATAGCTGATGCCGTTTTTGCGGAAGAAGTCCGCAAGGTTCAGCTCGGTTGTCGTACCCGTCTGGATACAAACCGTTGCGCCGTCCAGATCTTTCGCGGACGTAACGCCCAGCGCTTTTGGAACCATGAAGCCTTGGCCGTCGTAATAGTTTACGCCGACGAAGTTGAACTTCAATTCAACGTCACGGGAGAATGTCCATGTCGTGTTACGAGCCAGCATGTCGACTTCACCCGACGACAGAGCGGTGAACCGGTTCTTACTGCTCAGTGGCGTGAATTTAACGGCATCTCCGTCGCCGAAGATTGCAGCCGCAACTGCGCGACAGACTGAAACGTCGAAACCGTCCCAACGACCATTTGCATCGGCCGTGGCAAATCCGACAACGCCGGTGGCAACACCGCATTGCAGAAAGCCTTTCGCTTTGACGTCGTCAAGTGTACCGGCAGATGCAAATCCGGCAGCAAATGTCGCTGCGGTCAGAGCGCCGATAAAAGCAAATCTTTTCATAGTTACCTCATCCTGATTTAGTACCCGTTAGGGCTTCGCCACCCCTGAGGGGATGGCATGACTTTTATGGAGGTTATTTCCTCCAATGGTCTTTTTTGGCAATTCAGGCATTGAATGGTCAAGGCTTTAATTGACTTTCGCAATTTCCGCTGCGTTCCAGAAATTTTAGAACAGCAATGCTTACCTTTATAATTATTGCTTAAATTTCATGCGGTAACCAATAGCCCGGCGCTGCGGATAGGCCTGCATACAGGTAAATAATTATGACCTTTATTTTCGCCTAAAATTGAGAATTCTTATGATCTTAGCAGATCAATAAACCTATGCGCGAATTTGAATTGGGATTCCTTGATTAGAGCCGTTGCCTGCGCCTCTTCATCTGTTCCCCACACCTCTGCCTGCCAGTGTTCGTCTACACGGCTGGCATTCCAGGCCTGCTCCGGATCAAGGTGATTCGCGGATGCTGCAAGCCCGATCAGCAACGAACCGGACAATGTGACAAGATCGTGCAGGGCCGCGAGGCGGAACGGTTGATGGTCGGCAACGGCCTTGCGCAGGCGCGTCAGGCTTCGGTCCGGTTGGGGCACCGGTAGAATTCCTGTGGTGACATTCAGCGGTGCAGAAAACTCGGCAGCAGACCAGTCGACAAGCGGATCCCATACCGAGGCTTGGCGCGCAACCAGTCCGTCGGGTGTATCGGCACGATAGCAGACAAGATCGCTACCGCCATATTCGGAAACCATGTCGACAACCGCGTCAAATTGCACGGTCACCAGATCAATAGCGGAATTGGCCATCCGCATTGCCGGCATCGTCTGCGGCTTCACATCACCTGTCTGGGCCAGCCACTCCTCTGCGATCTCGGCCGCAAGCCGTTCGCTCGGCACTTCCAATAGCGCCTTGGCCGGCGTTGTCAGTTGCCGATTATCCAGAAACACACCGAAGCCCTGCCCCGACGGACGAACATCTGCGGATTTCCAGAAACGCTTTTTGTAGGACGGTATCATACGGACAACGAAACCCTTGTTTTCAACGAACGGCTTCGAAGGGATCAACCGGCGCATACTTGACCTGCCAGTTGAAGATATCCCAGGTCTTTTCCATATGCGGCGGCAGCGGCGCGGTCAGGTGCAAGCGTGCTCCGGTTATCGGATGGTCCAGCGTGATCGACCGCGCATGAAGATGCAGCTTGCGGCTGATATCGCCGCCCAGTTGCGCACCCCAGCCGTCGCCTTCGTTGAACTGGCGGTTGGTGCCGTATTTGCCATCACCGACAATCGGGTGACCCAGTTCCGCCATATGCGCCCGCAACTGGTGCGTCCGTCCGGTAATAGGCACCAGCGCCACCCATGCGGCCCGCTTCCCGACTTCCTCAAGGACAGAGTAATCCGTCGTTGCATGTTTCGCGCCCGGTGTATCGGCCACGGCATCGGGGTGAATACAGTGCATCTTCTCACCGGCCTGGTTCGGGCCATGACCCAGCCCTTTGACCAGTCCGAATTTTATGGTGCCCATTTTAGGGTGTGGACTGCCGGCGACAACCGCCCAGTATATCTTGCGGGTGTCGCGAGACTTGAAGGCCTTGGCCAGCTCCGCCGCCGCCTTGCCATGGCGCGCCAACAGCAATACGCCTGAGGTATCCTTGTCCAGGCGGTGCACCAGCTTCGGCTTTGTGTCGAGATCGAACATCAGTGCCTCAGCCATGCCGTCGATGTGGCGCTCCTGCTTGGATCCACCCTGCGTGGCAATGCCAGCCGGCTTGTTGATCACGATAATGTCGTCGTCGCGGTAGATCACGCAGGACCGGATCAGCGCTGCATCCTCTTCGGACAAGGCCTTACCCGCGCCAGCCGGCCGTACCGGCGCCACATCCTCGGGCATCGGTGGAACGCGAACAATCTGGCCGCTGCGCAACCGCGTCGAGGCCTTGACCCGCCCGCCGTCGACACGCAGATCACCTTTGCGGCAAATCTTTTCGATACGGCCCTGCGTCACTTGCGGGAACAGACGGTGCAACCACCGGTCTACACGCACGTCGTCACTGTCTTCCTGAACTTCAATCTTCTGGACGCCACTCATACTCAAAAACCCTTTGCCATCGACAGGCCTAACATAAGTGCGATAACCGACAATCCAACCGACCCGCCGATATAAAATGCCGCCGCCGCCATACGGCCCTGTTCGATCAATTGGACCGCATCCAGCGAAAAAGCCGAAAAGGTCGTGAACCCGCCCAAAAACCCCGTCATCACCAGCGGCGCCATACGGACATCTTCGAGATGGTGGGAAAAAACGGTCACCGCCACACCCATCAGGAAAGAACCGAGTACATTTACCGTCAGAATACCCAAGGGCAGACCATTGCCAGTCAGACGCATCACGCCGGATGCAAACAGAAACCGCGACACCGCACCGAGTGCGCCGCCCAGGGCAATTTGCAAGAGGGTTATGACCAAGGTCATCGGTTCCGGACTCCGTCGTCTTCGGGTTGTAGCCCTCAAACTTTATTGCTGCGAGCGCTTCGAAAGAGGCTTTAACGCACTGCCGATGAACTCCGCAAGGTATTCCGGTGACAAAAACTTCCTCGGAACGATGCCGCAAACCTCGATGTCGCTGACATACCAGTCATAGCAGGAAGGCAACCTGGGATGGATTTCCCGCATGACCTGAATTTTTCTAAAGTTGCCGGCTTTGACGATCTGCTCTATCCGCTCGATGACAACGTCTTCCTCCGCCTCGAACAATCCGACAAAACCGCCCGGCATCGACAGAAAGAAACCAGCGAGATTTCGGGAGTGGCAGTCCAGTTGCATCACCTCGAAGGCCGTTGTCTGTTGCCGCGTCGTCAACTCCGGCGACGGTTGGCAGACAAACAATACTTGGGCTATCGGCATGGCACAGATGTCCCCCCAGACAACTCGGTCCTCAACGTTCAGTCGCGTTAATATCGATTAATTACAAGTAAAAATAAATATTAAGTTTTGTTAATATTCAATATTACTAACTATTTTTCCCTCTTTTCGCCCGGAGCTTGGCGAAATATTCGACCCGTTTCTTCAACTCCCGCTCAAAGCCCCGATCCTCGGGCAGGTAATAAACACCACGGGGCATCGCCTCGGGGAAATAGTT
>JAHEFH010000024.1 GCA_024640245.1 Paracoccaceae bacterium
AGCCCTTCCAGATGCGCGGCGAGGTTGGCCCCGACCAGCACCTTGTCCACCTTGGCGGTGACGCGGGACTGGTCCGTGTCGCCGGAAAACACGCCGCCGAGCACGTCCATGACGTTTTTCTTGATGGTTGACGGCGTTATGCCGTGCGTCGTGTTATAGGCCATCTGTTTCTCGCGCCGCCGGTTGGTTTCCCCCAGCGCGCGTTCCATCGAACCGGTGATCCGGTCGGCGTACATGATTACCCGCCCGTCGGCGTTCCGCGCCGCCCGCCCGATGGTCTGCACCAGCGAGGTCTCTGATCGCAGGAACCCTTCCTTGTCCGCGTCCAGAATGGCGACCAGCGCGCATTCCGGAATATCCAGCCCTTCGCGCAGCAGGTTGATACCGATCAGCACATCGAAGGCCCCGAGGCGCAGGTCGCGCAGAATCTCGATGCGCTCGATCGTGTCGATGTCGGAATGCATGTAGCGCACGCGGATGCCCTGTTCGTGCATGTATTCTGTCAGGTCCTCGGCCATGCGCTTGGTCAGCGTCGTGACCAGCACGCGGTTGCCCTCGGCCGCGACCTTGCGCACCTCGTCCAGCAGGTCGTCTACCTGCGTGTCCACGGGCCGGATTTCGACCGGCGGGTCCAACAGGCCGGTCGGCCGGATCACCTGTTCGGCGAACACACCGCCGGATTGTTCCAGTTCCCATTTCTGCGGCGTTGCGGACACGAATACCGACTGCGGCCGCATGGCGTCCCATTCCTCGAATTTCAGCGGCCGGTTGTCGGTACAAGACGGCAGGCGGAAGCCGTGTTCGGCCAGCGTGAATTTGCGGCGATAGTCGCCCCGGTACATGCCGCCGATCTGCGGTACGCTGACGTGGCTTTCGTCGGCAAAGACAATCGCGTTGTCGGGGATGTATTCGAACAGGGTGGGTGGCGGCTCACCGGGAGCGCGCCCCGTGAGGTAGCGGGAATAGTTCTCGATACCGTTGCAGACGCCGGTCGCCTCCAGCATTTCCAGATCGAACTTGGTGCGCTGATCCAACCGCTGCGCTTCTAGCAGCTTGCCCTCTGCCTCCAGTTGTTTCAGGCGGACGGCGAGTTCCTCTTTGATACCCTTGATCGCCTGCTGAATGGTCGGGCGCGGCGTCACGTAATGCGAGTTGGCATAGATCCGCACCTTTTCCAGCGTACCTTCCTTGGCGCCGGTCAACGTGTCGAATTCGGTGATGCTCTCCAGTTCCTCGCCGAAGAAGGACAACCGCCAGCCGCGATCTTCGAGGTGGGCGGGCCAGATCTCCAGACTGTCGCCGCGCACGCGGAACGATCCGCGTTGGAAAGCGCTGTCGTTGCGGCGGTATTGCTGCGCCACCAGATCGGCCATCACCTTACGCTGGTCATAGTCCTGCCCCACATGCAGGTCCTGCGTCATCGCCGTGTAGGTCTCGACCGACCCGATGCCGTAGATGCAGGAGACAGACGCCACGATGATCACATCGTCCCGTTCCAGCAGCGCCCGCGTCGCCGAGTGGCGCATGCGGTCGATCTGTTCGTTGATCTGGCTTTCTTTCTCGATATAGGTGTCCGAGCGCGGCACGTATGCTTCGGGCTGGTAGTAGTCGTAGTAGCTGACGAAATACTCGACCGCGTTTTCGGGGAAATAGTTTTTGAACTCGGCGTAAAGCTGGGCCGCCAATGTCTTGTTCGGGGCAAGGATGATCGCGGGCCGCTGGGTATGTTCGATGACCTTGGCCATGGTGAAGGTCTTGCCCGTGCCGGTAGCCCCCAGCAGAACCTGGTTCCTGTCGCCGTCCGCGATGCCCTGTACAAGGTCGCGGATCGCGGTCGGCTGGTCGCCGGCCGGTTCGAACTCGGTATGCATAACGAACGTCTGTCCGCCTTCGAGCTTGGTTTTGGCGTGGCGGTCAGGCGTGTTCAGCAATGGTTGCGAAGATGTCATGGAGACTCCTTTGCCTGATAGAATGGTCTGTTTCCGCAGGAATTCAAGATCACGGTTTACCGGCTGTTAAGCGTGATCTGCTCAAATTCGACGCAAGAGGTCGCCGGTTGCGGTCAAGGTTATTCGGATATCCGAGCCTGTGCAGGAGTATGCGTTGTCCAGTTTCGCATCAACATCATTCTTCACACTTGGCTGCAGTCTGGGACTTGCGGCCTGTGGCGGAGGTGCCGCAGCGCCGGACGATCCGCCGCCACCGCCGGCGAATGTTTATGAGACCATCTACAGCGAGGCTGCTGCCACCAGCATCCTGCGCGGTGTCGGCTTGGGAATTCCGCAAACAGGGCAGGAGGCAAACGAGATACCCCTTCTGACGGTCACGGGATCGATCCGGCATGATGTCGGCCCGTTGTCGCTGGACGACAGCAAATACGCCTTCACCGGCACGATGCACGATGTCGATCCGGGCGACCCCGGTCAAGGCGTCTATTTCAGTGACGGCAGCGGCGGCGTCTTCATCCTGTCGACCCTTGACGGCGCGTCTTTCGACTACGTCCTGCGATATAACGGAGAATACCGGCTCGGTGCCGTGACCCACTCCGCCGAAGGCGTGATCGGGATCGTCATGGCTGATGCCGATGTGCCATCGGGTGGTGCCGCGAACTATGCCGGTGTTGCCTTCGGGGCCGGAGCTACCGTTGCGGGCGGCAGTTTCGAATTACTGTCGGGCAATGCCACCGCCGCGGTCGACTTTGACGCTGGAACGGTTTCATTGCTGGCCGACGGTTTCGCGGATATCGGCGCGCCGGTCGATGAGGTGCGCGTGGATGGGGCCGTCATTGACGGCGCGTCTTTCGGTAGCGGAACGATCTCCCTTTTGAACGACGGGGTCTCCGCCGAGGCTATGCTTGGACCCAATATCCAAAGCCAGTTCGGCGGCAGTTTCTATGGCTATGACGATGTGCTGGATATCCCGGACGAGCTTGGCGGACTTCTGTTGAAGGCTGGCGACGATGGCTATTTAGCGCTCTATTTCGCGGCCGACTGAGGCTTTCGCGGTTTGGTTTCCAGAGCGAAACTTGAGAGCGCTTCACCCCAAATGGGTTAGAAGTCACCTACGGCATTCGACGGATATTTACCTCACGGGAAGCAAAAGCTTGACTTGAATGCCCGCCTGAGTGCAGATGTTAACTGTTAGTTAATCAACGTTATTTGTGCTTTCGGAAGGATACGTTATGTTTTTGAGACCATCAGTTCGAGTTGCCGCTTTATTGTCCTCGGCATTGGTAGTCACAGCCTGTGACCCGATTAGCTATGACGGGCAGGTCGCCAACTCCGCTGACAAATCATTACCCGGATGCGAATATTTGCTGGCCTCCTGCAATTCGACAACGGCTTCCGGAGTTGTCGCGAAAATTGTCGGCGATCCGGAAACCGGTGAACTCTCGATCCGCTTTTTCACACTCGAAGACAACCTCGACACGACGTACACTTATGATGATGGCCAGAGTGAGGTAGATCTGGATAGCGGGCTAACCGGGCCGGATGCTCAACTGGATACCTTACCAACTGGTTTGTTAGCTACCGACTTTATCTCGGGTTATACCAGCGTCTCCCCGAGCGAAGACATCGTCGGTTTCGTCGGCTTACATACGGATGCCTCGGTCATTCGGACCGACGGTTTTGGCGTATACCTTGGTGAAGCGTTTGTCAGCTCGGACAATTCCGGTTCCGGCGGTGGCATTTCCGCGCTAGGCGTCGATTTCGGTTCGGGTACCGCGGATCTCTTTACGGAAGTCACCTCGGGAACGATCGTGGCGTTCGACGAAATGCAGGCGCTTAACATGAAAATCGACGGCTATACGTTCACCGGCGATGAAGTCTTGCTGTTCCTTGAAGACGCGCCCGTCAGTCTGGCCAGTGTGACCGGCGATAGCACCAACGCCGCCGCGGCCGGAATGTTTTTCGGACCTGTCGATCCGGACGGGAACCCGATCGAATACGGAGCTGTTGCGATTATCAGTGGCGATGACGACAAGGTTATCCTGCTTTCTGCGGGAAGTGTGGCTCCTCCATAAACGCTATTTCCCGACGGACATTGATTTTGGTCAGGGGCGCAATGGTGCCCCTGGTTTTTCGGGTTAAAAAACTATGAAAATGGCAAGCGCTGTATTGTGGCGAGGCAGTCCCGGTCGCGACTACTGGCGACCCCACCTACGGAAGGCCGATGAAGGAAATTAACTAATCTTAATGAATGATTCAAATTCGAAATAAATGGTTCAAATTCGAAAATTTGTCGCTAAGATAATTTTATGGATCTTAAACTTCAATAATTTAGGGGATGGGAATGTTTAGCTTGAAAAGCGGGAAGAGTGTTGTCGCGCGGGGGGCCGCGCTTTTTGTTGTGCCAATGGTGGTGGCGTCTTGTGGCGGATCGGCCGACCAGAACCTGATAAGAAACGCGCCGAACCCGTCTTTGGCCGGCTGTACAGATTCCTGCGCCGGCGTTGATGATTCCGGCGTCATTGCAAAAATTGATATAAACTCAGAAGCGATTTCTATCCGCTTTGCGACCATCACGGACAATGAAGACACCACTTACACTTACAGCGATGGCCAACGGGTAGAACTGCTTGACGGCGTTATTGGTGGCTATGAAGGCACTGATATGATCATCGGCGAAGATTATACCGGAATCTATTCGCAGCTCGCTTATGGTTTGGCAGTAGATCCGGACGAGGCCTTTATCGGGGTGTTTGGCAGGCATACGGATGCAGATGCTATCCGTTTAACAGGCCAAGCTTTCTACTTGGGTGATGCCCTTATCCTCACTGGGTTCTCCGGCGAGGATGAATTCGCGGCATCCGTTCTGGACGTCGATTTCGGCGCCAAGACGGCTGACCTCTATGCCTATACTTCCGAATTGGGCACTATCGCCACCTTCGATGAAATTCAGGCGCTGAACATGCAGGTCGACGGCTATAGCTTTACCGGAGACGAAATGGTTTTTTTGCTGGAGAGTGAAAACGTGAACGTGACAGGAGCCAACACCGACAGCGCAGCCGCCGGCTTGTTCTTTGGTACGGTCGATGGTTTGGGTAATCCCGCTGAATTCGGCGCGGTCGGGGTTGCCTCAGGCGACAGTGACCAGGTCATTCTGATTGCCAACGGCGGCTTTATTCCTCCTCCGTAAACCCTTTTCAGTGAACCGGTTTTGAATAATACCTTGCGGCCAAGGGCATTGATGTCCTTGGCCGAATGCTTATAGGTTCCCCCAAGCCCAATCATATCGAAAGTCATGGGACTATGAATTTGAGTTTTTGCCGGGTCTTGATCGCAATCGCGGTCATTTTTTACACCACCGGTACCGCATCGGCCCAGAACATCGATAGCGCCATCTCTCGCCTGATCAGCGTCGGCAAGGTGCAAGAAGCCCAGCAACTTCTGAATTCCACCAATCCCAGCGTCAACGACAAGATTTTTTTCATCGGCCGTGTGTTGAAGGCCCAGCGCCAATACGCCAAGGCGGTAGCAGTGTTCCGCGAAATCCTGATACGCGATCCGGGATATCTGAACGCCCGTCGCGAACTGGCACACACCCTGTTGCTGGCGGGTGAGTTCGAGGTTGCGGAGTTCCATTTCGAGAAGTTGCTGGAAATCGACTCCTCGCCGCAGATGCAACCGGTCTATCGCCGCTATCTGCAACTGATTGCCCAGAACAAGCCCTTCGGAGTTTCCGGATCCTTTGCATTGGTCCCGTCCACCAACGTGAACCGTGGTTCTTCCCTGTCGGAATTCGATGACGGGTACGGGACCGCGCAGATCAGCGAAGACAGCAAGGCCCAGTCGGGGGTTGGAGTGCAGCTCGGCCTGTCGGGCTATTTCCGCAAAACTCTGGACCGGAAATCGCGGTTGACTTTCGGCTGGTCATTGCTCGGTCAAAAGTACGGTGACAAGGATTTTGACAAGGCCATGGCGCGCGTGTCTTTGACTTACGAGAAGAATGAAGAGTGGGGCAGGTGGACCGTCACACCCTATCTCCGAAACGATTGGGCGCGACGGGATATAGACGTGGGGTCTGAAACGGTTTCGGAGTTCGGAGTCAGCACTCGCGCGGTTGGCTTGCAGTTCGGGATACAGAAGAAGTTGTCGCCACGTGATACACTGGCTTTGTCGGTTAACGGCGAGGCGCGGGACTACCTTCTCGCCGACTATCAAAGCGGACCTTTGTACAATCTGTCCGGTTCGTTCAGTCGGCGGTTACGTCCGGATCTGAATTTTTCCGTCGGGTTAAGTGCGGACCGCAGCTTGCCAAGACTGGAACATCTGAAATATGACGGATTGAAAGCCACTGCCTCGGTCGGAAAAATCTGGAAGTCGGGTCTTCAGACAAGTTTTGGTGTCAACGTCGGCGTGCGCGAATTCGCAGGTGATTATATCTTCCGCGACTACCCGCGGTCGGACGACTTCTGGGGCGTCTCGGTCAGTCTGTTCAGCCCGAAGTTCACTATTCGCGGTCTGGCGCCGAGGCTGACCTGCTCTTACACGCGCAACCGCTCGAATATCGAATTTTTTGTCTATGACGTTCAGGAATGCCAGATCGCCCTGACACGGAATTTCTAGCGATTTGCCCTGACAATATCCGCTGAAGAGCTCTCTCAAGTCTAGGTGGACCACGAAAGGATTGGTCCCTCCCCAAATTTGAAAAGTTCTGAATATTTAATTAAAATTTAAAGTTGTATGAAAAAATATAATACAACTTATACGAATTTTTTACATTGCCTTCACTTGGATTCTTTGCTTATCTGTAACGGCAAGCAGCAAGACCGGTTACCGATCAGGCACATAGAACCCACCCCACCCCTCGCTCCCGTGTTCCTGGTCGGTAGCCCTCTTTCCCGAAAATTTCGTTGTTATGGTCATTCGAAGGCTTGCGCTGTAATCCATATTTATAGATAAACATGTGATCCTTCGGAGTGGAGTTTTTCAATGCTGGCAAGAATCTATCAACCCGCGCGCAACGCAATGCAGTCCGGTCAGGCGAAAACCAGACAGTGGGTGCTGGAATTCGTTCCCGAAAAACGTCGCGACGTTGACCCGTTGATGGGTTGGACGAGTTCCGCAGACATGAATTCCCAGGTGCGGTTGACCTTTGACAGTAAAGAGGCCGCTATCGAATACGCCACCGAGAACGGTATCGCTTACCGCGTGGATGATCCGCATAAACGGAAGCCGATGGTTCGCGCTGGCGGATACGGTGAAAATTTTGCTACCAACAGACGCCGGGTCTGGACCCATTAGCGACAACATAAGGTCCCGTAGCTCAACCGGATAGAGCACCTGCCTTCTAAGCAGGTTGTTGCAGGTTCGAGTCCTGCCGGGATCGCCATCAAACTTGAATATTGTTTCGGAAGATAGTGCCTCAGCGAAACTGCGTGCTTGCCGGACAGACATGTCGGCAAGGTTCCAAGGCTTTTAAGCAGGGTATCTGTCTCTATCGGTGTTGTTGCATGCTGTGCAAGGACATGATAAACATCGTTAACTATCTTGATTTGCAGATTCGTGCAGATCGCCAGTGGGGGAGCGGGTTTGGAAGTCGCACAGGTAAATTCGGTTGCATTGCACTATCGTCTATCAGGGCCGGAAAAGGCTCCGGCTCTTGTGTTTTCGAACTCTCTGGGAACGGACTTCCGTATTTGGGACGAGGTCGAGGCGGCCCTGAGCGACCGCTATCGCATCCTGTGCTATGACAAACGTGGACATGGATTATCGGATGGGCCCGAAGGCGGTTGGGGTATGCAAGACAGTGTGCATGATCTCGCCGCGCTTATGGACAATTTGGGATTGAAGTCCGCCGCCGTCTGCGGGCTATCGGTCGGAGGGTTGATAGCGCAGGGTCTCGCAGCAGAGAGGCCGGATCTGGTGAAACTCCTTATCCTATCCGACACCGCTGCCAAGATTGGATCGCCGGATATGTGGTCCAAACGGATCGCGGCGGTCAGACAGGATGGCATAGGTGCAATAGCGGAAGACATTTTGCAGCGTTGGTTCGCGCCCGACTATATCGCTTCGTCCCCGGATTTCCCCATGTACCGCAATATGCTTGTGCGCACTCCGGTGCACGGCTACGTCACGACCTGCCAGGCAATTGCCGACACAGACCTGATCGAGAGCACCTCTGCGTTGCAACTGCCTGCACTGGCCATAGTCGGTGACAAGGACGGTGCAACGCCCCCCGATCTGGTTCGAGAAACCGCACAGTTGATCGACGGTTGCCGGTTCGAATTGATCCGTGGCGCCGGTCATCTTCCCTGTGTGGAAAGGCCCGAAGCCGTGGTATCGTTACTTTCTGAATTCATGACAGGAAATGGACATGGCTGATCGCTTCGATGCCGGAATGAAAACCAGACGCTCGGTGCTGGGCGATGCCCATGTCGACAGGGCAGAGGCCGCCAAAACCGATTTTGACGAGCCGTTTCAGACTTTCATCACAGAGGGCGCATGGGGTTCGGTGTGGTCAAGACCGCATTTCACCAAACGTGAAAGGTCCATTGTGACGCTTGCGCTGTTGGCTGCTAGCGGGAACTTCGAAGAAATTGCTATGCACGTGCGGGCAACGGCGAACACCGGCGCAAGCAAGGAAGATCTTATCGAGACTATGCTGCATGTGGCGGTCTACTGTGGTGTGCCCAAGGCAAACCACGCGATCAAGATTATAAAGGCCACTTACGCTGAAATGGAAGAGGCTACCGGGTGATTTGATCTGGGTCAAAGACAGGTTCTGCTTTCGCAAGTAGTTAACCTTGTAAATTATGGGAGGAAGTTGAATGGCAGACAAAGACGCGCACAATGGGGCATTCTATCAGCGGGACCGTGAATGGCATCCGCCGGCTTATGCGCCGATCTACAAAACCAGTGTGAAGCGGTCGCCGAATGCCGCGCTGATTTCCCTCGACAACACGATTTCCGAAATCACCGGACCGGTGTTCGGGCACAACATGATCGGTGAATACGACAACGACCTGATCCAGAACTATGCCAAGGCCGGTGAACTGCCGATTGGCCAGCGGATCATCGTTCACGGCCGTGTGCTGGATGAAGATCGTCGACCCGTTCCCGGCGCATTGCTGGAGTTCTGGCAGGCCAACGCAGGCGGCCGTTACCGCCACAAGAAAGAAACCTATCTGGCGCCGCTCGACCCGAATTTCGGAGGTTGCGGGCGGACTATCACTGCCGAGGACGGATCCTACAGGCTCCGCACGATTAAACCCGGTCCCTATCCATGGCCCAATGGTGTTAATGACTGGCGTCCTGCGCATATCCACTTTTCGGTCTTCGGTCACGGGTTCGCCCAGCGACTGATCACCCAGATGTATTTCGAAGGCGATCCGCTGATCTGGATTTGTCCGATTGTAAAAACCATTCCGTCAAAAGAGGCAATCGAGAGCCTGATCGCCCCGATCGACATGGAAAACACGATCCCGATGGATGCGCGGGCCTATAAATTCGACATCGTGCTGCGCGGGCGGCGATCGACCATGTTTGAAAACCGGATGGAGGGCAACTGATGCAACAGAAACTGGACCGACTCAAGGAAAGCCCCAGCCAGACGGCAGGCCCGTACGTCCATATCGGGTGCACGCCGAACTTCACTGGCATCCACGGCATCTATGACGAGGATCTTGGAACCCGTATCATCAACGACAAAACCAAGGGCGAACGGATCACGATCCGTGGCAGGGTTTTTGACGGAACCGGAACGCCACTGCGAGACGCGCTTATCGAGATATGGCACGCCGATGCAAACGGCATCTACCCAAGTCCAGAAGACAAGCGCGGAGAGGCCGATCCGAATTTCCGCGGGTGGGGGCGTAGCCCCGGTGATATGGAAACCGGTGAGTTCGTCTTCGAAACGATCAAGCCCGGCGTAGCTCCGTTCAAGGACGGTCGCCCGATGGCGCCGCACGTCACCTTTTGGGTGGTGGCGCGCGGGATCAACATCGGGCTTCAGACCCGCATGTATTTCAGCGACGAAAAGGCCGCGAACGAAGCTGACCCGATTTTGCAGCGGATCGAGCACAAGGTGCGCATACCGACCCTGATCGCGGAGAAAACCGGTGACGGCGAATATCGTTTTGATATCCGTCTGCAAGGTGACGGCGAGACGATATTCTTCGATATCTAGGGCACTTCTGGATAGTGAAACAAAAATGCCCGCCTGCGGTCGGGCATTTTTGTTGGATAAGACAATCAGATGCTGCTCCGGCATCTCCGGTCCTGTGATCAAACGCGAAACCTTTGTCATTTTCGGTCAGTAAGTCGGCCGCAAGCCTGAAATTCCCATCAAGATCTCGATGTTCGGCGTGGAAATGCCGGAGGTATGGGAAAATAATTCCTGTTCTGATTATAAGGCCGTGCGGAAAGCGTCAGAAGTTATTGCGCAAGGAAACGCGGCTGAAAATGCTGGCCTTCGGGTCGGGAACGATTCCGTTTGGGTTTGTGGGTGCTGGCCACGCCCCCGATTTTTCCGCGAAGATGTTCTAATCGGTGCCAGAGATCAATGGCCGGAGAAAAACCGGATCTCCTTTTTTCGGGCGCAGGTTGGCGGTCAAAAAGCGGGCGCGGTGAATGCAGGTATTGTAACCCCTGATTTTTAATCACATTTTTGCAGTGCGGAGACGACTTCCGGCCATTATACGTCGCGTAACCCTCAAAAAATATCCATGACACCAGTTTTCTTTTGTGATTGATTAGCCTGCAATGCAGGGAACTACGGAGATTTTTCCGTGCGTAGCTTTGCTGAAAAAGCCTACAACAAGGAGAGTAATTATGAGGAAGACACCCTTTATGCTGGGATGTTTGGCGGCCGTCTTGCTGGCGACCACCGCGCATGCCAAAACGCTGGTATATTGTTCCGAAGGGTCGCCGGAAGGTTTTGACCCGGCACTTTACACGGCAGGTACGACGTTCAACGCGTCATCGCGGCCGGTTTACAACCGTCTGGCCGAATTTGAACGCGGCACAACGAAAATCATTCCCGGCATCGCAGAGAGCTGGACTGCTTCTGCGGACGGTCTGGAATATACGTTCAATCTGCGTCCCGGCGTGAAATTCCATACAACGGATTTCTTCACACCGACACGCGACCTGAACGCAGATGATGTAATCTTCTCTTTCGCGCGCCAGTTGGACAAGAACCACCCTTGGCACAGCTACACCGAAGGTACCGCTTGGGAATACTTCGACGGTATGGACATGGGTAACCTGATCAAGGAAATCGTCAAGGTCGACGACATGACGGTCAAGTTCGTGCTCAACAAGCCTGAATCCCCGACCGTGGCGAACCTTGCCATGGACTTCGCTTCGATCATGTCCAAGGAATATGCGGACCAGTTGGAAGCTGCCGGAAAGCAGGCTGATCTGAACCAGAAACCAGTCGGCACGGGCCCTTTCCAGTTCGTCGCTTACCAAAAAGATGCGGTAATTCGCTATAAAGCCAACGCAGAATATTGGGGTGGCAAACAGCCTATTGACGATCTGGTCTTCGCGATCACCACTGACCGGTCCGTCGCAATGCAAAAACTCAAGGCTGGCGAATGCCAGGTCGCTCCCTATCCTAATCCGGCAGACTTGCCCGATCTGAAAGCGGATTCGAACCTGACCGTCATGGAACAGGAAGGCCTGAATGTAGGCTACCTGGCCTACAACACGACTGTTGCTCCGTTCGACAACGTGAACGTGCGTAAAGCGCTGAACATGGCGATCAACAAGCAGGCAATTCTGGATACCGTTTTCCAGGGTGCGGGCGTGGCGGCGAAAAACCCGATTCCGCCAACCATGTGGTCTTATAACGATGCGATTCAGGACGATCCTTATGATCCTGTTGCAGCGAAAAAGATGCTGGAAGAAGCCGGTGTTTCCGGGCTCAAGATGAAAATCTGGGCAATGCCGGTAGCGCGTCCATACAACCCGAATGCTCGGCGTATGGCTGAAGTGATTCAGGCGGACTTCGCGGCCGTCGGTGTCGAGGCAGAGATCACGACCTACGAGTGGGGCGAGTATCTGAAACTGTCCCGCGAAGTTGGTCGCGATGGTGCTGTCCTGCTGGGCTGGACCGGTGACAACGGCGATCCTGACAACTTCCTGTCGGTTCTGCTGAGCTGTTCTGCTGTTGGCGGCAACAACCGTGCGCAGTGGTGCAACAAAGACTTCGATGCATTGCTCGAGAAGGCCAAGCAATCTTCCGATCAGGCAGAGCGCACCAAGCTCTACGAAGATGCACAGGTCATCTTCAAGCGTGAAGCGCCTTGGGCCACGATTGCGCACTCGGTCGTGTTCATGCCGATGTCCAACAAAGTCGTCGGCTACAAGATGGACCCTCTGGGAAGCCATCGCTTCGACGGCGTAGATCTGGCCGAATAACATATGCAATTGACTCGGGCGATTTTCTCGCCCGGGTCATTTTTTAAGTGTGGATTTCCATGACCGACCAAAGACTTCGGCCGATTTACGATGCTATGAAATCAGCCAATCTGGATGCTGTGGCCTTTGTGCCGGGTCCGAATTTCAAGCGGCTTTTCGGGCGCGACTTCCATTTGATGGAACGTCCGCTTATCGTCATTGTGCCATCGGAAGCCGATCCTGTGGCAATTGTTCCCAATCTTGAAATGGCCTCTTTCGCGACATTGAAATTTCCTGGTCCCGTTTTTGACTGGCGTGACGAGGCAGGCTATGACGCCGCCTTTGTCGCCGCCGCCGAAGCATTGCCTCAAATTTCCGCATCAAAGAGTTTCGGGCTGGAAGCGCAGCGCATGCGTGTGTTCGAGCAGATAGCGCTGCAAAAGGTGTTTCCGGACGCCACATTTGTGGATGCTCACGCGACCATCTCATCGACACGACTGCTCAAGACGCCTGAAGAGGTCGAAAAGCTCCGTAGGGCCATCGTGATTTCCGAAAAGGCATTGGAAGCAACTCTTGACCTGGTCCGGATCGGCCAGACGGAAAAAGAAATCGAAGCGATCCTGATCAGCCAGCTGTTTGCACAGGGTGCAAGCGGCCTGTCTTTCGATCCGATTGTGGCGGCCGGCGACAACTCGGCCCAGCCGCACGCATCCGCGCGCGCGGATTACAAAACCAAGCGCGGTGACGCGTTGCTGATCGATTTCGGCGCCAGCTACGAAGGTTACAACGCCGATATCACCCGTACGTTTTTTCTGGGCGAGGTTTCTGACAGGGATCGCCGTTTTTACGAAACAGTTCGCTCTGCGAACGCTCGGGGCAAAGAGGTGACACGACCCGGAATTACCGCGCATGACGTAGACGATTCGGTGCAACAAGTGCTGGAGCAGTCGGAGTTTGCCGAATTTGCCCGCCACAAGACGGGTCACGGTCTTGGGCTGGACGTTCACGAAGCACCGCAGATCATGCGCGGAAATCATACCGGATTGAAGCCAGGTATGATATTCACTGTAGAACCGGGGCTTTATCGTCTGGGCGAATGCGGGGTACGTATAGAAGACGATATTGTAGTGACCGAACACGGGCATGAAAGCCTGACAACGTTTCCGCGCGATCTGCGACTTGTAGGATAGGCAATGCTTTATTTTCTTTTCAAACGTATAACCCTGCTCATCCCGACCTTTATCGGCATCACCATCGTGGCGTTTTCTTTCGTTCGAATACTGCCCGGCGATCCGGTCCTGCTTATGGCGGGTGAACGCGGTATTTCGGATGAACGTTATGCCCGGTTGCTCGCCGAATTCGGCTATGACCGTCCGATCTGGGAGCAGTATCTCGAATATCTTAACGATCTGGTCCATGGTGATTTCGGAATATCTCTGGTTACCAAACAACCTGTTTTGGACGAATTTTTCTCGTTGTTTCCGGCCACGGTCGAATTGTCCATCTGCGCACTGATCTTAGCCACGGTCATCGGCATTCCGGCAGGCATTGTCGCCGCTACCAAGCGCGGATCGTTTCTGGACCAGACCATTATGGGAACCGCGCTTGTCGGTTATTCCATGCCGATCTTCTGGTGGGGGTTATTGCTCATCATCGTCTTTTCGGGAATTCTGGGCTGGACTCCGGTCTCGGGCCGTATCTCGTTGCTCTACTATTTCCCGAACACGACCGGATTCATGCTGATAGACAGCCTGCTGTCGGGCCAGAAAGGGGCATTCCAATCGGCCCTGAGCCACCTAATATTGCCATCGATCGTTCTGGCAACGATCCCACTAGCGGTAATTGCGAGACAGACCCGCTCTGCCATGCTTGAGGTGCTGGGGGAAGACTACGTGCGAACGGCGCGCGCCAAGGGGCTGTCTGACGCGCGGGTAGTCGGACTGCATGCTCTTAGAAACGCAATGATCCCCGTCATCACTGTGATCGGCCTGAGTGTCGGCACCCTATTGGCGGGTGCGATCCTGACAGAGACCATTTTTTCGTGGCCGGGCATCGGTAAATGGATGATCGAATCTATTCAACGTCGCGACTACCCCGTGGTGCAGAGCGGGTTGCTGCTAATCGCGGCGATCGTGATGATTGTAAACCTGCTGGTGGATTTGACCTATGGGCTCATCAATCCGCGTATCCGGCATCAATGAGGCTGATATGACCGACATGACAACGAAACCGGCACCGAGTGCAAGACAGGTCAAACGCCAGACGCGCAACAGGATGCTGGCCGAATTCTGGTTCTACTTTTCGGAAAACCGGGGAGCAGTAATCGGGCTTTTTGTAATCCTGGCCCTGGTCGTGGTCGCCATTTTCGCGCCGTTTTTCGCGCCGCACGAACCGACGCAGCAATACCGCGACGCCCTGCTTTTCCCGCCTGCATGGCAGGACGGCGGCAGTTGGGAATTCATTCTCGGAACCGATGCGGTGGGCCGCGATATTCTGTCCCGACTGATCTTTGGTGCAAGGTTTTCCCTGTTTATCGGGGTTGTCGTTGTCGGTCTGGCTTTGTTGGGCGGTGTTTCGATCGGTCTGATCGCGGGCTATTTCCGCGGACCCGTGGACACGGTGATCATGCGGTTGATGGATGTCATCCTTGCGTTTCCTTCGTTGTTGCTCGCACTGGTGATGGTCGCGGTTCTGGGACCGGGCCTGTTGAATGCAATGATTGCGATCGCGATCGTCCTGCAACCGCATTTCGTACGATTGACTCGGGCCTCAGTGCTGAACGAGTTGAACCGCGAATACGTGATTTCCGCCCGCGTGGCAGGCGCGTCGCCGTTCTACCTGATGACCCGCACAATCCTTCCCAACTGTCTTGGGCCCGTGATCGTTCAGGCAACATTGTCATTCTCGAACGCTATCCTTGACGCCGCCGCGCTCGGCTTTCTGGGCATGGGTGCACAGCCGCCGACGCCGGAATGGGGCACGATGCTGGCCGAGGCGCGCGAGTTCATACTGCGGGCATGGTGGGTCGTTACCTTTCCGGGTCTCGCTATCCTGATCACCGTTCTGGCGATCAACCTGATGGGTGACGGGTTGCGCGATGCGCTGGACCCGAAACTGAAGAGGACATAATGGCGCTTCTGAACATTCAAAACCTCTCGGTTGATTTCAAGACTGCTGGCGGCCTGTTCCGCGCCGTCGATAGCGTCGATATCGCTTGCGAACGCGGCGAAATTCTGTCGATTGTGGGCGAGTCGGGTTCGGGTAAGTCTGTTTCCATGCTGGCCCTGATGGGGTTGTTACCTTGGACTGCCCAAATCACCGCCGACAAAATGGAATTTGACGGCAAGGATTTGGGCCGGATGTCCCGGCGTGAAAGGCGCAAGATCATCGGTAAAGACATCTCGATGATCTTTCAGGAGCCGATCTCGAGCCTGAACCCGTGCTTTACGGTTGGATTTCAGATTGGCGAAGTCCTGAAACTGCACCTCGGTATGGACCGCGCCACCCGCCGCAAGCGCTCGATCGAGTTGCTGGATCTCGTGGGTATTCCCGCACCTGAAACCCGCCTGTCGGCGTTCCCGCACCAATTGTCCGGCGGGATGAACCAGCGCGTCATGATTGCCATGGCTCTTGCAGGCGATCCGAAGCTCCTGATTGCGGACGAACCTACGACGGCGCTCGACGTGACCATTCAGGCCCAGATACTCGAACTTCTGGTCAGCTTGCAGCGCGAAAAGCAGATGGCACTGATCCTGATCACACACGACATGGGCGTGGTGGCGGAAACCGCCGAACGAGTGCAGGTGCAATACGCCGGCCAGCGGGTCGAGGAGCAACCGGTTCTGGACTTGTTCGAAGCGCCGCATCATCCCTACACCTCCGCATTGCTGGCGGCGCTTCCTGAACGCGCGGTAGGGCGCAAGTTGCCCTCCATTCCCGGCGTTGTGCCAGGCCAGTTCGACCGTCCGACCGGCTGCCTGTTCGCCCCGCGCTGTTCCTTCGTCAAACCGGATTGCCACAAGGGTGTCAAACGGCAACCTGCGGAACTGGGTCATGCGCTCTGCAACCATCCGATCGCGTCGAGCGGCTCCAAGACTTCAGCCGCAGGAGGCGCAGCATGAGCAAACCCGTTGTTTTCGGCCAAAACCTGTCGCGCTATTACGAAGTGAGTGGCGGCGTCTTCAAAAAGCCCGGGCTGGTCAAGGCTCTGGATGGAGCGAGCTTTACACTGGAACCTGGGAAAACACTGGCGGTTGTCGGAGAGTCCGGTTGCGGAAAATCCACGCTGGCTCGTCTGGTGTCGATGATCGAACCGCCCAGCGGCGGCACTCTGGAAATTGATGGAAAGCCGGCGGTTGTCGGATCGGTGGAACATCGCAAGACTGTACAGATCGTGTTCCAGAACCCGTTTGGGTCGCTGAACCCGCGCCACAAAGTCGGGACAATACTGGAGGAACCGCTGCGGCTGAATACGGACATGGATGCGCAAGCCCGCCGAAAACGTGCCGAAGAGACCATGGAGCGCGTCGGGTTGCGGCTGGAGCATTATGAACGCTATCCGCACATGTTTTCCGGCGGCCAGCGCCAGCGCATCGCGATCGCCCGCGCCCTTATGCTGAACCCGCGCGTTCTGGTTCTGGACGAACCGGTCTCGGCGCTGGATTTGTCGATTCAGGCGCAGGTCCTGAACCTGCTGGCCGATTTGCAGGATGAACTTGGGTTGGCATATATGTTCATCAGCCATGACCTATCGGTGGTCAAGCATATCGCAAACGAAGTGATGGTGATGTACCTAGGCAAGGTGGTCGAAGCCGGTAAGACGACAGACCTGTTCGAAAAACCGCGTCATCCTTATACGGCGGCACTTTTGTCCGCGACGCCAAAGGCCGACCCGGCGAAAAAGTCCCATCGGATCATGCTGACTGGTGAGTTGCCGTCGCCGTTGAACCCGCCGAAAGGCTGCGCCTTCAATCCGCGTTGCGCCTATGCTACCGAAGAGTGTCGCCGGTCCGCGCCCAAGCTGGAAGCCGTCGGCGTGACACAGGTCGCCTGTTTCCACCCATTGGGATAATGACTGAACGCGGGTCTATTCCTGTTCCATGGAATTGGACCAACTGCGCAGGAATGTGTCGCGCTGCAAGCGGTCCAGAAAGACAAGCAGACCCGGGCCCAGGCGGATCGGGCGCATCGCGTTGCTCAGGTCTCCGATGTCGTTGCTGATCGGGGGCAGACCAGTTTGGGCGTTCAGTTCAAGCCGTGTGTTCAGTGTCGCCAGAAAGTCGACCATCACACCGCCCGCCGCGGGGTTTCTTGCTGTCTTCGGGATCAGTGCCGTCCGCAGCATGACACTCAGAAAGTCGTTGAACGGAACGATGCGGATACCGGGCGTATCTTTCAGGCGCGAACTAGCGTAGCTGCCCAGCACATTATAGGCGAAGGCCAGACGTCCCTCGGCGATATCCGTGATCATCTGTCCAGAGCAGCAATAGAGCTTGGTGTTCAGACGTCCCATCAGTTCGGTCAGGCGCCAGTAGGAGCCGGTATTGCGGGAATCCTGCGTCGCGAAAAGATAGCCGAGGCCGGATGTGCGGACGTCATATGTGCCAATGCGCCCATCGAAATGTTCAGGGTGGTCACGCAGTAGATCGATCAGGTCCTCGCGCGTAGTGGGTAGGGGAATATCCTTGAAAGCCTCATCGGATACGACCATGACAGCAGGTTCCTGCGTGAAGGCGAATAACTGGTCTCGCCACTTGGCCCAGTCGGGTAAGTTGGCCGTAGCCGTCGACCGGTAGGTCCGCGCATAGCCGTCGTTTGCCAGCTTGGTTTGCAGGTCCATGGCCGAGGATATCGCCAGGTCGAACGGTTCCCCGTCTATATAGATCGCGTTCATCACCTCGGTGCTGCTGGCGACGGTATAATCGACGTCAATATCGGGGTGCAGCTTTTGAAAAGCCAGTATGATCGGCTCGAATACTTCTATATCGGCCGTGGAAACGATCCGGATCAGGTTGCCACCGGAAGGCGCATCATAGAATTTCGCGCTCTCGACCTCGAAAGCGCAAACGTGCGTCGCGGCTAGTAACAAGGCACTCAGGATCGCGGTAAAACGACTGTGACGCATGCGCCTTGCCCCCCTTTGTTTTCGGATATTTCCAGTTTGCCGCCATGGGCGCGGGCTACCTCGTCGGCAATCGTAAGCCCAAGGCCCGAGCCGACGATGTCGCCGACGTTTGATCCGCGCTCGAACCTGCCTACGATTTGCGTCAGATCCGCGTCGCCGAAACCGCGACCCTGATCTGCGAATTCTATCAGGTAACTGCCATTTGCTGTGAGTCGCACCGTAATCACGCTGTCCGCCGGCGAATATTTGATCGCGTTGTCGAGGATGTTGCGCAGGGCATTCTGCAAAAGGATCGGGTCGCCGGAGAAAGGCATCGGCTGGTCGGTGCAGTCCAGATTGATCTGGATATCCTTTAGGTCGGCGGTCGGAAACAGCCTGTCGCAGATGTCGCGGATCATGTCCCCCAGGTCTATGTCGCTGGTTTCAAGATGGTCGGTACGGAATGTCACCATGGCATGGTCAAGCAACTGGCCCGCAGACCGTGAACTTTCATCAATGGCTCGTATCATTTCGCGCAGGGCCTTTTTGTCGGCCGCGCCGGACTGGCGGCGATGCACGACCTCTGCCTGTGTGCGTACCGTGGCCAGCGGCGTGCGGACCCGATGTGCGGCTTCGGTGATGAAATCCTCGGATCGTGTCAGAGAGGCACGAAGGCGTGACATGAAGCTGTTCAGAGACTGCACCAGCGGGATCAGCTCGGCCGGTGTCTCTGTGACGACGGGCCGCAAATCCGCCATGCCGCGCCGGGCGACGGACTGCGCCAAACGGTTCAGCGGCAAAAGCGCGGTCTGCGCAGCCAGCAGGCTCAGAGCTGTCGCAACCAGAAAGAAGCCGGCGCCGACGGCGGTCGCGGTGGCCGTGATCCGCGTCGAGATTGCCTCCAACCCAAGGCGGGTCTGGGCCACGATGACCATGACATCGGTGATCTGACTCCCCGTGCTGACTGCACGCGTGACGGCCACCGATCGCACGGTTTCGCCACGATAGGACAGCGTCGAGAACTTGTTCTTGCGACTGTCGGACCAAACTTCCGGCGCCGGAAGGTCATCGTAGCCGGTAAGGGTCTCATCATCGACCACGACGCGATAGAATACCCGATCTTCGCTGATCGTGCCAAGCATGGACAGCGCGGAATAGGGCAGTTCCAACCGGACAAACCCGCGCTCGGAATAGAGTGCATCAGCGATCGATGTCGCGGAGGCGGCCAGAATGTTATCCTGCGTTTCCTCCGCCGCATGTTCGGCCACGGCTCGTACCACCAGAAAGAGAGCGAGCGATAACAACGCGGCGATACCGGCCAGTTGAAGGACCAGACGGCGGCGGATCGAACCTTTGGCCAGTGTCGGCGTCATGGACTTTCGGCAATGCGATAGCCGAGGCCCCGCACTGTCTCGATTTTCGCGCTGGAGCCTTCCAGTTTCTTGCGGAGCCTGCCGACATAGACCTCGATCGCGTTTTCGGACACGTCATCGGAATAGGAAAACAGCCGGTCCATCAGGTGCGATTTGGCGAATATCTGCCCCGGTGAAGCAAAGAAGACTTCCAGCAATCTGAGTTCCCGATTCCTCAGCGCTTCGACACGCGACCCTGTATCGAGTGTACCCGTCATCGAATCGAGAATCACTCCAGCGAAGGTTTTCGTGTTCTGCGCTGTACCGCCCTGACGGCGCAAAACGGCGCGGCATCGGGCCTCCAGTTCGGAAAAGTCGAAGGGTTTGGTAATATAATCGTCGGCGCCCAGATCCAGCAAACCGACCCTGTCGGATATCTCTGATCGTGCCGTCAACACGATGACGGGCGTGCGCTTGGCGGCCCCTCTGTGGGTCTTCAGAAAGTCGCGACCGTCACCGTCTGGCAACATAATATCTAATAATATCAAGTCATAAGATGCCGTGTCAATGCATGCGCGCGCAGTTTCCAGATCGGTCGCACAGTCGATGGCATGGCCGTCGAGTGCAAACCGGTCGGCCACCGCTTTGGCCAACTGGGCATTGTCCTCGACCAATAGAAATCTCATTTCGGGCCTTTGTTGTTTCCGGCGACAGGTTCGTGTCAGGTTAATATTGTTTGTTACTACGATGAGCAGGAATGCCCTGCATGTCAAATGGGAGGACATAATGAACAATCGTTATTTGAAGGCGCTTATTACGAGCGCCGTTTTGACTGTTGGCGCCACCGGAGTGGCGTCTGCTGCTGAATGTATCGCACCGGCCAACCCCGGTGGCGGTTGGGACTTCACATGCCGTCAGATCGGCAAGATCATGTTCGACATCGGCGCGGTGGACAAGCCGGTTCAGGTCACCAACATGGCGGGTGCTGGCGGTGGTTTGGCCTACGGCCATGTCGTTGCAGAGCGCAATACTGACGCCGACCTGATCGTGGCGGCCTCTTCGGCGACGACGACGCGTCTGGCGCAAAATGCCTACGCAGGCATGACCGCTGACCAAGTGCGTTTCGTTGGTGCAATCGGTGCTGATCCGGGCGTGATTGTCGTGGGCAAGGACAGCCCCTTCCAGTCGCTGGGCGATCTGGTTGATGCCATCAAGGCCGATCCGGGCTCTGTTGCCTTTGCCGGCGGTTCTGCAGTGGGCGGTTTCGATCACCTGAAACCTCTGATGATCCTTCAGCGCGCAGGCTTTACTGACATCGCCAAGGTCAAATACATCGGTGTCGATGGCGGTGCGGATGCGATTACCCAGACGGTAGGTGGCTTTACTCAGGCCATGACCGGTGACATGTCCGAGGTTGTGGGCTTTCTGAAAGCCGGTGAAATCCGCGTTCTGGCTGTCCTGACCGAAGAGCGTGTCCCCGGCTTCGAGGAAATCCCGACTGCTAAAGAGCAGGGCTTCGACGTTGTCGCCGTGAACTGGCGCGGTCTGTACATCCCGAAAGGCGTCAGCGATGATGCTTTCAATGACTGGGCCGGTAAACTGCAGCAGGTCGCGGACAGCGACGAGTGGAAAGCCGCGATGCAAGCAAACGGTCTGGCACCGTTCACCAAAGTCGGTGGCGATTTCCAGAGCTATGTTGACGGGTTGGTACTTGAAATTGCAACTCTGTCGAAAGAACTGGGAGTTATCCAGTAATGAATAGCGACCGGATATTCGGTCTGGTCGGACTCGTTACGGCGCTTGCGTATATCGCAAGCGCCACACAAATTCAGACCAGCTTTCTTGCCGACCCCGTAGGACCCAAAGCCTTCCCGATCATTATCGGGACCGTCGCTGCGATAAGTTGTCTGGTTCTAATGTTCAGACCCGACCCGGATCCGGAGTGGCCTGATGCCCGAACTTGGGGTGGGTTAGCGCTGGCAGTGGTGGTGTTGGTCGCCTATGCCTATGCGCTGAAACCTCTGGGGTTCCTGTTGCCGACCATGGTCGCTTCGGGCATCCTCAGCTACCAGATTTCTCCGAACGCAAGAGCCTCCGCGCTTGCCGGAGTTAGTCTTTCCATCGGACTGTTCGTGCTGTTCAAATTTGCACTTGGACTGAGCCTTGTTGGTCTGCCGCGCTTTTTGCAGGGATAAAGGATATACCTCATGGAAATATTTGCTAACCTTGCCACCGGTTTTGGTATTGCCTTGTCGCCCTTTACTCTGATGCTGGCGATTGTAGGGTGTTTTCTTGGCACCATTATCGGCGCCCTTCCGGGACTTGGCCCGTCGAACGGCGTGGCCATTCTTATTCCTATCACCTTCACAGTGGGACTCGACGCAACGTCTGCCCTGGTGCTGATGACCGCTGTCTATTACGGCGCAATGTACGGCGGCCGGATATCGTCGATCCTGCTTAATATCCCCGGTGACGAACCGGCGCTCATGACGACTCTTGACGGCTATCCGATGGCCAAGGCCGGCAGGGCCGGAGATGCTTTGGTGCTTTCGGGGGTCGCATCGTTTGTCGGCGCCTTTCTGGCCACTATCGGCCTTATGCTGCTGGCCCCGATGCTGGCGCGGGTCGCGTTCCTGTTCGGTCCTGCGGAATATTTCGCGCTCTACCTGCTGGCATTCTGTACGCTTGGCGGTATGGCTTCTAACAATCAGGCCAAATCCGCGATTGCCGCCTGTATCGGACTTGCCATCGCCATGATCGGTGTAGACAACAGTTCCGGCATGCCGCGTCTGACCGGGGGCAACATGCACCTTATGGACGGTGTTGATTTTCTGGTCGCCATCGTCGGCCTGTTCGCTATCGCCGAAGTGTTTTTCTTCATCGAAAGCCACGGCAAAGGCTCGGCCATCGGTGTGATCCTGGACAAAGTCACCATTCCCTGGGCCGATATCAAAGATACGAAATGGACGATGCTCCGTTCCAGCGGTATCGGTTTTGTCGCAGGCATCCTGCCGGGTGCAGGCGCATCGCTTGGCAGTTTCTTGGCCTATATGTCGGAAAAATCCATTGCCGGTGAAAAGGGCGGCTTTGGCACCGGTGTGGCCAAGGGTATTGCAGCACCAGAAGCCGGAAACAATGCGGCCGCGGGCGGTGCGCTGGTGCCGATGCTGACTCTGGGGGTTCCCGGATCGGGAACCACGGCGGTGTTGCTGGCTCTGCTCATGACGCTGAATATTACTCCGGGGCCTACCCTGTTCACTGAACGGCCGGAAGTTGTCTGGGGTCTTATCGCATCGCTATTGATCGCCAATGTGGTTTTGTTGCTGATGAACGTACCGATGGTCAAGATTTTCGTGCGGGTGCTTCAGGTTCCTTCCTGGATACTGCTGCCGGGCGTGACGATGATCTCTTTCGTCGGCATCTATTCCCTGTCCGGCAGCTATTTCGATCTGCTGCTGATGGTCGGTTTCGGAGTGCTGGGATACATCCTGCGCAAGCTGGATATACCGACGGTTCCGGTGATCCTTGGCATTCTGCTGGGCGGCAACATGGAAAACGCCCTGCGGCGCGCGATGGTTCTGTCGGATGGTGAAATGAGCTATTTGTTCTCGACGCCGATCTCGATCGGACTCTGGATCGCAGCGATTGCCGGTTTCGTAGCCCCCATGTTCCTGAGGAACGTGTTGAGAAAACCGCAGGCCATCACTGACTGATCTCGTCCGCATACTGGTGCCCAGCGGCGCCCTCGGCCTGAACTACGACAAGGCTGCGCTGGCACGTGGCCTGGCGGCGAAGCCTGACCTGATCGCAATCGACGGCGGGTCCACGGATTCCGGCCCCGCCTATCTGGGCCTTGGCGTCTCAAAATATTCGAGAGCGTCCACCAAGGTCGAATGGAAGGGGTTGATGCAGGCGCGCGCGCAGGCAGGCGTGCCGCTGGTGATCGGGACTTCCGGCACCTGCGGCACTGACAGCACGGTGGACTGGATGCTGGACCTGACGCGAGAGATTGCCGACGAACTGGGCCAGAAGGTTAGGATCGCGGTGCTGCGGAGTTCCCAGAACCCGAAGGAAATGGCGGATGCATTCGAAAGCGGACGGATAACTGCCTTGCCGCATGCGCCCGATATCGATGCGCAGACATTCCGCGATTGCACTAATATCGTTGCTCTGGCGGGGGCCGAGCAGATCGCGGCAGCGATTGAAACCGGGGCCGATATCATCATCGCCGGACGCACTACAGACACCGCGATCATCGCGGCACTGCCGCTGATGCGGGGCTGCCATGCGGGTGCTGCCTGGCACGGAGCCAAGATTGGGGAGTGCGGCGCGCTCTGCGCCACCAATCCGCAGGCCGGCGTGATCCTGATCGACTTCGATGTCGAAGGTTTTACGATCACGCCAATGGCGGACCGGTCGCGGGCCACACCGCACACCGTCTCGGCACATATGCTCTATGAAAATTCCGACCCCTTCATCCTGTTCGAACCGGGTGGGCATCTGGATGTGACCGACGCCACCTACACGGCGCTGGACGACCGGAGCGTGCGTGTTACGGGATCGAAATGGGTGCCATCAGAGGCTTACACCGTCAAGCTGGAAGGCTCTGCACTGGCCGGTTACCAATGCGTGCTGATGGCCCTGTTGCGAGATACGCATTATGTGGAACATGCGGCAGAGTGGGCAGCCGACATAGAGGCCAAGTGCCGTTCCAAAGTGGAGGACAGGCTCGGCTTGGCGGCGGAGGATTTCCGTATCGAATTGCGCCTCATTGGACAGAACGCAAGTTTCGGAGATTTGGAGACCAATCCGGGTGCTTCGACGGAAATCGGCGCTCTCGGCATCGTTACCGCCCCGACCGAGGCGTTGGCGAACGAGATCGGCAAGATGCTTAACCCTTACCTCCTGCACCACCCCCTGACGGAGGAAGAAGAGCAGCCGACATTCGCTTTTCCATTCTCTCCGGCGGAGTTGAGCCGTGGCGCGATATATGGCTTCCGGTTGAACCACGTTCTGGAGCTTTCAGACCCGATGCAGGCTTTCAGGCTCGAGGTGATCGATCATGGCTAGGCTGGGACAAGTCGTCAGCAAGGTGCGTAGCAAGAATGCGGGTCCGTTCTGGCTAACGATCGACATATTCTGCGGCGACAGCCAGGCCTTTTCGCAGGTGTGCAGCAGCCTTTCGACAGAGCGCGTGGCAGCCGCTTTCAAAACCGATCCATTCGCGATCAAACGGTTTGAAATCGACAGCCTCAATGTTGTGAAATTCAGTTTGCCGCGTCCGGATATTCAAGGGTCCATCACTGACCGCGACATGCACGGCGCGTCTTGGGCGGCGCTGCTCGCAGAACTGGACCTGAACTGACCGTCACTTAACGGTAAAATCTGGCGAAGATGGGCGCACACAGGATCACGACCATGATCCGCGTGACGTGATGCGCCACGACAAATGCGAGGTCCGCGCCCGAAACGATTGCCAGCACAGCCATCTCTGCCTGTCCGCCCGGCGAAAAGGCGAGAACCGCTTCGATTTCGTGCGCCAGACCGATGTTGTAGACGAAGGCGGCAAATCCGGCGCCGAGCAGTCCGATGATGACGCAAAATCCGAGCGCGGCGAGAATGTCGTGCCGCAATTCCTTGGCGGTAATCCCGATATATTGCACGCCAATTCCCAAGCCGATGAAAAACTGGGAAAGCATGATAGCCTCCGACGGCGGGCGGATCGTCAAAATTCCAGATAGCGACATGACGGCGGCTACGATCAGCGGCCCTAGGACAGTAGCACCGAACATGCGGATTTTAGCGGCACCCCACCAGCCGAAGGCGGCGCAGAAGACCATGACCCCCATCTGGAACAGGGGCGTTTCCTGTGCGGAAACACCGGGGGCCTTCGACATGTCCAGATGCCAGACTTCCTGCATGACAAAGGGCAAGGCGCTGACCAGCACCAGAACACGTGTCGCATGGATCAGCGACAGGCTGCGTACGTTTCCACCGGCTTCCTGCCCGAATACCAGCATGTCCTGCAACCCGCCGGGCATGGCGGAATAGAAACTGGTCGGCGCATCAAAGCCGCAGATGCGGCGGAAATACGGAACACCGATTACCCCGATTGTCACGACGAACACCGGGATCAGTGCCAGGGACCAGGCCAATTCACCTATGCGAGCATATAAATCCGGCGTGATGGAAGATCCGACCGCAACGCCGAGGATTGTCCGCATAGCCGCCGTAATCTTGTTGAAGCTTGCCATCGGAATCCGCATCAGTGCGGCGATCAGGCAGGCAAAGATCGGCCCCAGCAGGATCGGAAGCGGCAAGTGGATCAAGAGGGCTATTGCGACCCCGATGGCTGCAATTGCGATTGCGATCAATTTCGGTTTTAGCAGGATCATGTGCGAAGACTTTTCAAACGGTAACTGAGCGATGTTTCGATATGCAGGCCCGCGGCCTTTGCTGCGGCGGCCTCATCGCCCCTCTGCAAGGCGTCGATTATCGCGTCGTGCTGATCCACCACAGTGGTTACCCGTTCCACGTTTTCCAGCGTCGTCGGGCCGAGGACTAGCGTTGCGTTGGATAGCGCTTGCG
>JAHEFH010000025.1 GCA_024640245.1 Paracoccaceae bacterium
AGGCATGGGGTTGGCTGGCCTTGTCGGTTCTGTTTCACCTTTTGTACAAACTCTGCCTGACTACGGCCTATCGCTTCGGCGATCTAGGCCGCGTCTACCCGATTGCCCGCGGAACCGCCCCCGTGATCGTGCTGGCAGCCGGATTTTTCATCCTTCCGGACAAGGTGACGGCCTTGCAGATTGCGGCCGTGATCTTGCTGGCCTTCGGGATTATCCAGATGGCGCGCGGAGTGTTCGATTTGAACGAACCGCGCCGGCTTTTACCTTTTGCACTGGGTTCGGCGCTTGGAACGGCGGGCTATTCGATCTCCGATGGTTTGGGCGCGCGTGCCTCCGGCGACGCGTCGGGTTATGTAGGCTGGCTGTTCATAATCGATGCCGTGATTTTCACGTTTTTGGGGCTGCGCCGTCGCGGTATTGCCGCCTTGCCGCGCTCGGGACGGGTCTGGGGTCTGGGTCTGGCTGCCGGCGCCGGATCGGTCGGCGCATATTGGATCGCGGTTTGGGCCATGACGATTGCCCCGATCGCGCTCGTGACTGCCCTGCGGGAAACGTCTGTCCTGTTTGCCGTGCTGATCGGGGTAGTTGTCCTCGGCGAACGTGCGGACGTGCGAAAGCTGATCGCGGCGGTATTTATTGTCGCTGGCGTGATTTTGATACGCATTTAGCCGTTTTGAGCTTGATCAGGATCAAAGACCTGAGCAACACTAGACGCTCATATGTACCGGAACGAAAATGGAGACCAGAATGACATCGCTAAAGCAGCGCAAAGCCCAATTGGAAAGCCGGTTACAGGAACTGGACAATCGTCTGCATACTATCGGCGACGAGTTGGAAGGGCATAACAACCCTGACATCGAGGATCATGCGACCGAGGTGGAAGCCGACGAGGTGCTGGAAGGTATCGGTCGCGCGGGCGAGAACGAGATGCGGATGATCACTGCGGCGCTCGAAAGGATTGCGGACGGTAGCTATGGCGTCTGTGGCCGCTGCGGCGAGGATATCTCCAAAGAGCGGTTGGATGCGCTACCCTATACGCCAGTCTGCAAATCCTGTGCGTCGGCCGTGGAAGGGAAGAAATAAATGTCTTTTGAACAGATCAAGGCGCGGATCGCGCTGATGTTGGAAGAGGCAACCTACCAGCCCGAGGACCTGCATGAGGCCCGCGAGGTTCTGCGTGAGCAAATGGCGGAACTTCGGGCACAGAACCAGTCTGTTCCCAAGGACCTACAGGATCTTGAGAAAAGGCTGGACGACGCTTTTTCCGAATAATCAGTCGCCCGGTCTGCGATCGTACAGCAGTTGAATCAACAAGCCTACGAATAGCAGGTAGAGGCTGGTAATGGTCAGGCTTATCGTGACGATAGGTCCGGGGTGGAAATCCGTCCAAGCGGCTATCCCTGCCAGACAGGTCCATACCAGCGCGATCGGCAGGCTTACAGAACGCCAGCGCTCGGTGCGGACCGGATGAATGAATTTCAGCGGAAAGAACATGGTCACCGTAAGTGAGGAGACCAGTGCGAGAATGATCCAGAAATTGGGCTCGATTGCGAACATTACCAGCACAACCATGTTCCAGCATCCGGGAAAGCCGCTGAAACTGTTGTCCCTTGTCTTCATGCGTGTATCTGCAAAATACAGCGCACTGCCGAATGTGATGACGATAATGCAGATCCAGCCGGTCCATCCCGGCAACAGGTCGCTTTCGAACAGGGCGAAAGCCGGTATGAATACATAGGTCAGATAATCGATTATCAGGTCCAGTAGTACGCCGTCGATCTCCGGCGCGTTCTTCTTGACGTCGTACTTGCGAGCCAGAGGACCGTCTATTCCATCGACAAAAAAGGCCACCATTAACCAGACGAACATCAGCGACCATTGCGAATCCACCGCTGCCAACATGGCCAGCATAGAAAATACGGCTCCGCTGGCAGTCAGAAGGTGAACGGAATAGGCGCGCAGGTATGGTGTCATATTTTCCTCTTACTCACTATTCTTGTGGGGGGAAAGGTCATCATCCCTTCGGATGCGCTTTTTTGTAAACCTCCATCAGGCGCGCCTGATCGACGGCCGTATAGGCCTGTGTCGTGGACAGCGAGGCATGTCCCAGCAACTCCTGTATCGCGCGCAAATCTCCGCCGGATTCCAGCAGATGCGTGGCAAAAGAGTGCCGCAGGGCGTGCGGAGTGGCCGTCGCCGGCAGGCCAAGTTGCATCCGCGCCTGTTGCATGACCTTCTGGATCAGTCGTGGGTTCAGCGGCCCGCCACGCTTGCCCAGAAACAGCGGATCGTTTGGGCCTTGCGCCAGCGGACAAAGCCGCAAATAGGTGTCCACCGCCTTGCGGACCACCGGGAGCACCGGCACCAGACGTTCCTTGTTGCCCTTGCCGGTTATGCGCATGACTTCAGGCAACGGGGCATCCGCGCGGGTCAGGCCGAGAGCTTCGGAGATACGCAGCCCGCAGCCATACAGCAATGTGACTACCGCGACATCGCGGGCGGCGATCCAGCTGTCGGCGGACTGGACCTCGACCATGTCGATCAGGGTGCGGGTGTCGGGGCGGGAAACCGGACGTGGAAGTCCGGGACTGAATTTCGGAGCGCGGGTGGCGAGAACGGCCGTCACGTCGCAGCCGTCGGCTTCACCAAGCCAGCGATAGAAGGATTTTACGGCAGAGAGTTCACGAGCGATGCTGCGTGGTCCCCGTCCGCTGCGACGCCCGTGCGCCAGCCAGGCCCGCATGTCCGAAATTCCAACCCTGCCGAGGCTCTTGGCTGATGGGTTGGCGCCGAGGTGGGTCGTCAGAAAACCCAGAAAGCCGGACAGGTCGCGGCGATAGGCGTCAACTGTTTTGTCGGAGTTGCCGCGCAGGGCTGCGAGATGCTCTAGCCAGCGATCCATCAGATCGTACCCGCCTGATACCGGCCGGTCGCTATTTTCTGTCGAATTGGCGGATTTGCCCAAATCTGTTTCCACTGAACGTTTTGCACCAGTTTACCAGACTTGCGGCATTTGTCACTTGGCGCGGATCAGCGTCAGTTCAGCCAGCGTCGCATGACGCGTTCAAAGACGGCGCCGTAGAACAGCAGCAAGTCGGTCGCTTGACCTGGCGCAAGTTGATCGGGATCGGTTGACCCCAGCGCCAGCAGGCCGGGCTGCCTGTCGGCACCCAACTGGATCAGAACAAGCGCCTCGCTGCGGATTTCGCCGGACAAATTTCCGTAAATTTCCGGCGATGCGTTGCCGGTTTTACGCAGGGTAACCGGACGCGGCTGGCCGGTGCTGCTGCCTGCCGCGTAATTCGCGATCGTCGTCGGCAGCAGAAAAGCGACACCGGAACCATATTCAGTCTGTCGCTGGCCATTTATGCGAACCACTGGCGTTTCGAGGCAGAGCTTCGCGGTGCTGACGTTCAGGCTTTCGGCCAACGTGGTTTCCAGGAATTTCAGGAAGGCGGCAAAGCTCTGCGGGTCCAGCAGGGCAAGGATCGCGCGGTTGATCTGGTTGGCGGTCGCCAGATTGTCGTAGGCGGTCGATACCACGGTGCCGTGAGTTTCGGACAATTCGTCCAGCCGTGTCGACATATGCTGCAGCGCCATGTTGCGCAGATCGAATACGTTGTTTCCGATCAGTTCGTCACCGCCGGAGATCAACGCCGTCATGATGTCCTTGTCGTCAAGGATCAGATGCGGATCGGCAAGAATATCTGCGCGGAGCGCGGCAAGTTTGGTGTCTGGTCTGCTCATGCTGTCCTCGGTCGGCCAATGATCTTGGCATTGTGTTTTTTTATATTTGGGGAAAACCGCCTACGGCTGAAAAAACCGGCGGGTCGTCCCGTTAAGTGCTGGCTTCTCTGGCCGTTGGGTGGATATTACAGTAGGGCGGTTTCCGTGAAAACAACTTAATGACTTTTTGGACAGAACCTGTGGCAGACAACTCCGAGCAGAGCTTTTTCCCCGAGGGAACGCTGGTCAGCGTTCTGACGGCACAACCGCTCGACCGGTTTTTGGACTACAAGGCACCCGCATCGGGCGTAAAGGTCGGTGCCTATGTAATTGTGCCGCTGGGGCCGCGCCAGGTTCTGGGTGTTGTCTGGGGTGCTGGGCAGGGTGGTTTCGATCCGGCAAAGATCAAGACTGTGATCCGCGAGTTGGATGTCGCGCCAATGCGCGAGGAAATGAAGATATTTCTGGAGAAGGTCTCGGCCTATACCCTGACGCCGCTGCACGCCATGCTGCGGCTCGCCACCCGCGCGCCCGGTCTGGCCGATGCGCCCGGGATGCGGAAACTCTACGCCTTGGGACCGGAGGAGCCGGATCGGATGACCTCGGCCCGCGAGCGGGTTATTGCTGTGCTGGAGGAACATCAGGGCCTGCCGTTCATGCTGGGTGAACTGGCCGATATGGCGGGCGTATCCGGATCCGTCGTCAAGGGACTGGTCAAGCAGGGAGTGGTGCTGGAGGTCGAAACCCCGCGCGATGCGCCGTTCCCGCCGCTGGACCCTAAGGCGGCGACGGTCGAACTGACCGGGCAGCAGCAGACAGCGGCGGACGCGCTGCGCGCTTCTGTGGCGACGCACAGCTATCAGACATTCATGCTGAAAGGCGTAACCGGATCGGGCAAGACCGAGGTCTATCTGGAGGCTGTCGCGGAGTGCCTGCGGCAGGGCCGTCAGGCGTTGGTTCTGCTGCCGGAGATTGCCCTGACCGTGGAATTCCTCGACCGGGTGCAGAAACGCTTTGGCGCCCGCCCCGCCGAATGGCATTCCGGCGTCACCATGACGGAACGCCGCCGCACGTGGCGGATGGTCGGGCAGGGCGGAGCGCAGCTGATTGTCGGAGCGCGCTCGGCGCTCTATCTGCCGTTCCGCGATCTTGGCTTGGTGATTGTGGATGAGGAGCACGACACGTCCTACAAGCAAGAGGACGGAGTGCTTTACAGTGCCCGTGACATGGCGGTGATGCGGGCCTCGATCTGCGGCGCGACGGTGGTTCTGGCCTCGGCCACCCCCTCGCTTGAGACATGGGTAAACGCTGCCTCGGGAAAGTACCGGCGTCTGGATCTGGACGCACGTTTCGGCACTGCGGAATTGCCCGAGATGCGGGCCATCGACCTGCGCGAGGGTCAACTGGAGCGCGGCCGCTGGATTTCCAATATACTGGTATCCGAGGTGCAAAAGCGGTTGGCGGGCGGCGAGCAGTCGCTACTTTTCCTGAACCGGCGCGGCTATGCCCCGGTCACTGTCTGCCGCGCTTGCGGGCAGCAGGTCGCCTGTGACCATTGCGACGCGCGTATGGTCGAGCACCGGTTCCACAAGCACCTGATGTGCCACCAGTGCGGTGAAACCAAGCCCGTGCCGACCAAATGCCCGAGCTGTGGCGTCGAGGATCGAATGGCCGCTGTCGGGCCGGGAGTCGAACGGTTGGCAGAGGAAACGCAGGCGCGCTTTCCTGATGCGCGGATCGCGATCCTGTCGTCTGACATGGCGATGACGGCGCGCGCGCTCAAGGAACGCATCGGACAGATTGCATCCGGCGAGGCGGATATCATCATCGGCACCCAGATGGTCGCCAAGGGCCACAACTTTCCGCTGCTGACGCTGGTTGGTGTGATCGATGCAGATTTGGGTCTGCACGGCGGCGATCTGCGCGCGGCCGAGCGGACATTCCAATTGATGCGGCAGGTGGCGGGGCGGGCCGGACGTGTCGGCAAGCGCGGGCTTGCCTGTCTCCAAACCCTGCAACCGGATCATCCGGTGATTCACGCTATTCTGGCCGACGACGACGAACGGTTCTGGCAGGCAGAGGCTGCGCAACGCGAACAGGCCGGCGTGCCGCCATTCGGACGGATGGCGGGCATCGTTCTATCGGGACCTGAATTGCAACCGGTTTTCGATGCGGCGAACCAGATGGTGCGCAATGCCGGTCCGCTGCGTCAGTTGGGCGCAGAGGTTTTCGGGCCCGCGCCTGCGCCGATCGCGCGTATCCGCGGTCGTCACCGAGTGCGCCTTCTGGTGAAGGCGGCGAAGGGTGCCGCGATCCAGCCGGCGTTGGCGGCATGGCGGAATTCGGTGAAACTGCCCAACAATATGCGGATCAGCATCGATATCGACCCCCAAACTTTCTATTAGGCTGGTCATCGGCCCTCAGCGGCGTTATTAGACACGCGCAGATCAATCAGGTGAAGACGATGGCAAAGATCACCCCTAAACCGGGAATTCAGGACATTTCGCTCTACGTCGGCGGCGAGAGCCAGATTTCCGGGCGCAAGGACGTCATAAAACTCAGCTCCAACGAAAATCCGCTGGGGCCGAGCCCAAAGGCGATTGCGGCCTATCAGGAAGCGGCGAAATCGCTGCACCTGTACCCATCTTCCGATCACACTTCCCTGCGCAATGCCATTGCCGAAATTCACGGGCTGGACGCCGCAAATATCGTCATCGGCTGCGGCTCTGACGAGCTGATCTCTTTCCTCTGCCGCTGTTTCGCGGGTGTTGGCGACGAGGTGCTCTATACGGAGCACGGCTTCGGCATGTACAAGATTGCTGCCCAGACCGTTGGCGCGACGCCTGTTTCGGCACCCGAGAAAAACCGTGTCACGGATGTAGATGCGCTTCTGGTGGCTTGCACGGAGCGGACGAAACTGGTGTTTATCGCCAATCCGAACAATCCGACGGGAACTATGACGCCTGTCGACGAAATCATACGCCTTGCCGACAACCTGCCGGAGCAGGCGATGCTCGTGCTGGACGGGGCTTATGCCGAGTATGTCGAGGACTTCGATGGCGGCGCTTCGCTGGTCGAAAGCCGGGACAATGTCGTGATGACCCGAACATTCTCGAAAATCTACGGGCTGGGAAGCCTGCGTATCGGCTGGGGCTATTCCAACGCCACGATCATGGATGCGTTGTTCCGGATGCGCGGGCCGTTCAATGTCAGCACGGCGGCGCTGGCCGCGGCAGAGGCGGCGGTTCGCGACCGGGACTATGTCGATTACTGCCGCGGCGAAAATGCCAAATGGCGCGCGTGGCTGGCGGATGAACTGGCCGCCATCGAAATTCCGTCCGATCCTTCCTTCGCCAACTTCATTCTGGCGCGGTTCCGGTCGGAAGAAGAAGTCGCGAAAGCGGACGCGAAACTGCGTGAGCATGGCGTGATTGCGCGTCTGGTGCCGAAATACAACCTGCCGAAGGCTATACGGATCACCGTCGGCGACGAGGTCGGCTGTCGCCGCGTCGTCGAGGCGTTGACGGAATTCAGGAAAGAGGTCGGATAGTGGCTGTTCTCTACAATAAAGTCGCCCTTATCGGGCTTGGCCTGATCGCCGGCTCGCTGTCGCTGGCAATCCGTAAGCATGGCCTGGCGGGTCAGGTCGCGGGCTATGCCAAAACAGCCGAAACCCGTCGCGTCGCGGAAGAGATCGACCTGTGCGATCAGATTTGCGATACGGCGGCGGAGGCGGTGAAGGATGCCGATCTCGTCGTGCTCTGCGTGCCGGTTGGCGCTATGGCGTCCGTCATGGCGGAAATTGCGCCGCATCTGAAAAAAGGTTCCGTCGTCTCCGATGTCGGATCGGTCAAACGCGCCACGATCGAGGCGGTTGCACCCCTGTTACCCGAAGGCGTGACCTTCATTCCTGCGCACCCGCTGGCCGGAACCGAGCATTCGGGCCCGAAATCCGGTTTTCCGGAACTGTTCGAAAACCGCTGGTGCCTGTTCACGCCGCTGGAAGGAACCGATCCCGAAGACCTGCAAAAGCTGGAGGCGCTCTGGCAGGGCGTCGGCGCCAATCTGACCGAGATGGACCCGGACCACCACGATCTGGTGCTGGCCGTGACTTCGCATGTGCCGCACCTGATCGCCTATACGATGGTGGGCGTCGCCGACGACCTGAGCCGCGTCACCGATCAGGAAGTCATCAACTATTCCGCGGCTGGTTTTCGCGACTTTACCCGCATCGCCGCGTCCGACCCGACAATGTGGCGTGACGTTTTCCTGAACAACAAAGAAGCGACGCTGGAGATTTTGGGCCGATTCACGGAAGAGTTGTTCGACCTGCAACGCGCCATCCGGCGCGGCGACAGCGACCAGTTGTTCGACTATTTCACGCGCACCCGCGCGATCCGCCGCAGCATCATCGAGGCCGGTCAGGATACGGATGCACCGGATTTCGGACGCGGAACCAAAACGAAGAAGTCCTGACTGCCCGGAACCGTTGGCTCGGCGCGTTTTGCCTAGCACAGAGGCCGATATGCTGCCGCGCCGCCGGAACACGCGAAGGACATTGCGATCCATCGGGCCGATTTTTCCGTGACCGCTTCCATCCGGATAAGGAACAATTCTGCTACGGCTCCTACTGTCGCTAGTTCCACTGCAGGCGAGGGGCTGCGCCGACCGGGAGCGGGCCGAGGTACATGATCTTGTCAGCAAAGCGCAATGGAACATCCAGAGTGTCCTTCTTGCCCGACAGCATCGCGAACAGCGACAGGCCCGAGTCGAGCGTCGCGGCTATCTCGGGGGTCAGGGATTCCGCCGCTACCGCCAGTTCCAGCATTTGCCGCCAGTTCCGCGCCTGAATATCAAGCGATCCCGTCGGATAGCCCTCGCGGTCTAGGTCCAGGGATCCAACCGCCTTCAGGCCCAGATCGCCCCATTGGGCGTCGAATGTGTTGATGTCCAACCGCGTCCAGACAGGTTTTTCGGTTTCTATCGCTCGCCTGTTCCAATGCCGGTCGAAGGCCACCGTCGTTTCGACATGCATCGCGTCGAATTGTGTCGGCAAGCTGTTACCGGGATCAAGTTTCGCCTTCAGATCCTCCGACGGCGTGAAGTTCTTGGCGTCGAAGGCGATGTCATGGGCAAATTGCTCGTCCACCGTCTGGCGGGTCGCCAGAACGGCCTGTTCAATGGAGCTGTTCCAGCCGGTTTCACGGCTCAACCGGACATCTTCGAGCGTCAGCGTCGCACGGTTCAGGGCCAGATCGCTGTTCGGCTCGAATACCACGCTGGCGCGCATGTCTCCCGACGTGACCGCCACGCTGCCGGTTGGTGTCGCGATTGTCTGAGATTCGGGCCAGATCGCAATAACATGGTTCGGCTGGTAACTGAGTTGCAGCGTCTGGAATTGGGGCGCCGACCATGCCCAGCCATAGTGCGGGTCGGCCAGTTCCAGATCAGTCACAGTGCTGTCGAACCGGTTGGGGAACCCCCGCACTGTTACACTGGAATAATTCGCAACCCAACCTGCTTGGGCACGATCCTGAAGCCACGCCTCGATCGCCGCTTTCTGCGCACCGGAGCCGATATACCAGTATCCGCCCCATCCTCCTGAAACCAGAAGGATTGCCATTATTAGTAATCGAACCACCCGAGCCCCTTTCCAATCCGGAGTTTTATTCGTTATAGCAGGTGCGAAAATTAGGAACAGTCAAATGCACAGAAACGGATTGTGGGTTTTCGGCTATGGTTCGCTTGTCTGGCAACCGGAATTCGAATTTCAGGAGCGGAATATCGCCCGTCTGGAGGGCTATGCGCGCAGTTTCTGCATGCGCTCGATACACCATCGCGGCACGGTTGAGAATCCGGGGCTGGTTCTGGCGCTGGACGAGGCCGAGAGCCATTGCGACGGCGTGGCGTTTTTCGTAGCTCCTGACCGGGCACAATCCACGCTGGATGCTCTGCGCGAGCGCGAGTTGATTTCCTCGGCTTACCTGGAGGCCGTGCTGCCGGTATCGTTGCGCGACGGGCGCAGGGCAGAGGCGGTCAGCTATGTCATCGACCGCGACCACGACCAGTATTGCCATCTGTCGCTGGAAGAACAGGCCAAGATCATCGCAGAGGCCGTGGGCGGGCGCGGGCCGAACACCGACTATCTGTACAACACAGCGTCACATTTGAAGGAACTCGGGCTGGAAGACCCTGATTTGACATGGCTGTCCAACCGGGTCGCAGAAATAAAAGCCGGTTCAGTCGTCTTGTGACGTCACATCCAGGGTCATGCCGTTTGCGCCCGTGATGCGTACCTTGTCACCGGCATTTGCAGTCTGACCCTTGGGCCAGAGTGCCCGCCAACGTATTCCCTCTACCTCGATCGCTCCTTCGGTACCGTCAATTTCGAGCACAGTGCCGTGCCGCCCGACCAGTTGCTTAGCGCGATCATTCAAGCCGGGCAGGCCGCCGCCGCCATCGCCATAGCGCCCCATCACGTAACGACCTGAGAAAGTGAAGAGAATCCCAAGACCGGCAAAAATCACGACCTGCGACGTGCCGGCCATGTCTGGCGCAACCGCCAGGAACGCTCCGACGAACAGTGCCGCCAGCGCTGGCCAGATGAGAAAGAACGACATGGTCGCCATCTCGATCGCGCCCAGAGCCAGCGCAAAGGCCACCCACCACCAAGGTGAAATGCCGTGCAGTATTTGCAGTATATCCATCGCTTAGGTCCTTCGGATTTCGTAACGGAGAGGTTTCTTGCCCGCCTAGCTGCTGGAATTCTTGCCGGCGACGGCTTTTGCGATCTCGGAAATGCCGGAGATCGAACCGAGCAGGTTCGCCGCTTCCAACGGGATCATGATGGTTTTCGAATTACTGCTGGCCGCGATATCGCGCAAAGCCTCGGTGTATTTCTGCGCAACGAAATAGTTGACCGCCTGAATGTCGCCGGCGGCAATCGCCTCTGAAACCATCTTTGTTGCTGCGGCCTCGGCCTGAGCCGAACGTTCACGGGCTTCCGCATCCAGAAAGGCGGCTTCGCGGCGCCCTTCGGCAGAGCGGATCTGAGCTTCGCGATCTCCTTCCGCATTCAGGATTGCGGCCTGCTTGTGGCCTTCCGCATTCAGGATTTCAGCGCGCTTGTTGCGTTCTGCCTTCATCTGGCGGGCCATGGCCTCGTTGATATCGGGGGGCGGTGCCAGGTCCTTGATCTCCACACGCGTGACCTTGACGCCCCAAGGCTGAGCCGCGTCGTCGATCACATGCAACAGCTTGGCATTGATCGTGTCGCGGTTGGACAGGCTTTCGTCCAGATCCATCGAGCCGATGACGTTCCGGATGTTGGTCTGGGTCAGGTTCGACAGCGCATTGCGCAGGTCACGCACCTCATAGGCCGCGCGGGCGGCATCGACCACCTGATAGAAGGTTACGGCATCGGTCATGACCATTGCGTTGTCGCGGGTGATCACTTCCTGACTGTCGATGTCCAGTACGGTTTCCATCATATTGATCTTGGTGCCCACCTTTTCCATCAAGGGTATGAGAAAATGCAATCCGGGGCTGAGAGTTCTTGTATATCGGCCAAACCGCTCCACAGTGTATTCGTCACCTTGCGGAACCGATTTTACCGACATGAAGATCAGCAAGATCGCGAAAACCACAAAAATAATTGCGGCTGAAGAACTGGATCCCAGTAATAGTACGGTTTGTGACATAAAAAAGCTCCTGTTGTGCCACCCCCACTGTGGGTGTTGCCCGATTGTATTTCAACTAGTTTCGTCCCCTGCGTCACTGTCGTAACTTACGCATTGGATTATAAAGACTTCGATTGTATGGTCCTGTTCGAAACAGATCTTACGGACAAACCGAATGGCGAAATACGACGCACCAGCTGAACCCCAGTTCACCCAGCCGGTGAACCAGATCATTATAATGCTGCTGATCTGCATCGCGGTAGGGGCGGGTGTCTTTGTTGCATTTCCGAAAGTAGCGCCGATCTTTCTAGCCTCCCCCTACCTGAACGGGTTCATCATTCTGGTGTTCCTGTTCGGTATCATCGCGTGCTTCTGGCAGGTCATGACCCTGATCAATTCGGTCAGCTGGATCGAGGGATTTGCGCTGGATCGTCCGGGGCATGAATTCGTCAAGGCTCCGGGTTTGCTGGCTTCTCTGGCGACTTTGTTGCGCAAAAAAGGCGCCCGGTCGCAACTGACCTCCATTTCAACCACCAGCATTCAGGATTCGGTTGCCACCCGTTTGGACGAGGCGCGCGACCTGACACGCTATATCATCAACCTTCTGATTTTTCTGGGTCTGCTCGGCACGTTTTACGGCCTGTCGATCTCGGTTCCGGCGGTTGTCGAAACCATCCGCTCGCTGGCCCCCCAAAGCGACGATGCCGGTGCCATGTCGATCTTCGACAACCTGATGTCCGGGCTTGAAAAACAGCTTGGCGGTATGGGAACGGCTTTTGGCTCGTCCCTGCTGGGTCTGGCCGGGTCTTTGGTCATCGGCTTGCTAGAACTGTTCGCCGCACGCGGCCAGAACCGGTTCTATCGCGAACTTGAGGTCTGGTTGTCCTCGATTACCCGTCTGGGCGTATCCTCGGGCGACGATCAGCAGGGCCTCAGCAGCTTCACCGGATATGCCGAGTATTCCGCGATGCAGTTCGACAAGCTGCAGGATATTCTGGCAGAATTGCGGGACCGGCGCACGGACGGCGACAACCGGATCGATACGCTGACCAAAACCATGCAGCAGATGGTTGATTACTCGGTTGCTTCCCAGGACAGCAGCAAGCTTGCACTACAGGCAATGTCCGAGGGGCAAGAAAAGATTGTGAAAGCGATCCGTGAAAGTGCCGCCGTGCCGATGACGGTGCCGGTACCCGATAGTGAAATAGAAACCGAAATCAGCCATCGGTTGGCCAGTATCGAAACCCAGATGCTGCGTATGCTCGAGGAAATATCCGCCGGCCGTAACGAGAGTATCCAGCAGTTGCGCGGCGATATCGTCGAACTGACCGATGTGATCAGAGAGGCCGCCGAGCTCTCCAATCCGATCGGAGAGGAATAGGCATTGGGACTGGCGCGCAGATCATCAAGAGCGGCCACCAGCAATATTTGGCCCGGTTTTGTCGATGCGATGACAGCACTGCTGCTGGTGCTGATATTCGTTCTGACGATATTCATGATCGTTCAGTTCGTGTTGCGCGAAACCATCACCGATCAGGACAAGGAACTGGAGAGTCTGGGTCTGCAATTGTCCAGTCTGGCCGAGGCGCTGGGTCTGGAGCAGCAACGCTCGGAGGGGTTGTCCGATACGGTCGATACCCTGCAGAGCAACCTTTTTTCCGCGCAGGATGAATTGTCACAGAACGCCGCGCTGATCGCGACGCTGACCGCGCAGTCCGAGGAACAGCAAAGCCGTATTGCAAGCTTCGAGGAACAGGTGGCATCTCTGCTGGCGACAAAGGCGGGCCTGGAGGCTGACCTGTCACAGGAAATCGATGCGAAAGAGGCCGCCCGGCTGGCCTTGGCACAAGCCCGGAACGAAATCGACGTGGCTTCCGAGCAGGCCCGTCTGGCCGCGGCGAAGCGCGAGGCGCTGGAGGCTATGATCGCCGATCTGCAAGACAATGTGGAATCCACAAAGGCGACGCTGGCGGATACGCTCGCGGCGTTGCAGGCGACGCAGCAGGAGGTTGACCAGAGGATCGTGACAGAAGAGGGGCTGCGCCTGCGGATCGAGGAATTGGCGAACGGCCTGTCGGAAACCGAGAAGCAGCGTCTGGCCGAAGCGGCCGCAGCGGAGGCCTTGCGCCTCAAGTTGCAGAATTCGCGGGACGAGATCAGCGCAATGCAACTGGCGCTGGAAGAGCAGCGTCAAAAGGCCGAGGATACCCTGACACTTCTTGCGGCGGCGGAAGCGGCCAAGAAGCAATTGCAGACCGAGAAGACTGTCGAATTGACCGAGGCCGAGCGGCAGCGCGCATTGCTGGCGCAGGCCAATGACCTGTTGTCCAGAGAGCGGGAGATTTCGGCCGAAGGGCAACGCAAGATTGCGTTACTTAACCAGCAGACCGAGGAATTGCGCAAACAGTTGAACTCCCTTCAGGGCCTGCTGGATGCCGCGGCTGCACGCGATGTCGAAGCGCAGGTCCAGATAGAATCGCTGGGCAGCAATCTGAACGCGGCGCTGGCGCAGGTCGCGGCCGAGCAACGCAAGATCGCGGCCTTCGAACGTGAGGAGCGCGAACGCCTGGAGGCTGAAGCCAAAGACCTGCGCCGCTTCAAATCCGAGTTCTTCGGACAGTTGCGCGATATCCTGGGTAGCCGCGAAGGCGTGCGGATCGTCGGGGACAGGTTCGTATTTTCCTCGGAGGTGCTGTTCGATCCCGGCAAGGCCGACCTCGGTGAACGTGGTCAGGATGAAATCCGCAAAGTGGCCGGTATACTTAAGGAAATAGCCGACAAGATACCTGCGGGCATCGACTGGATTTTGCGCGTCGACGGTCATACCGACAATGTGCCGATCGTGGCCGGAACACTGTTTGCGGATAACTGGGAACTCAGTCAGGCGCGCGCCCTGTCGGTTGTGCGCTTCCTGATCGAGGATCAAGGCATTCCGGCTAACCGGCTGGCGGCCAACGGATTTGGCGAATATCAGCCTGTAGCTCTGGGCAATTCGCCGGAAGCCCGGGCTCAGAACCGACGTATCGAGTTGAAATTCACCGAACGCTGAACGAACCGAGACAAAAAATGGCTCCCACCTATATAGGAAAGGAGCCATTCATTGTTTTCAGGACGGGCCGTCAGGCCCTGCCGCATTTAGTCCGCCGTTAACAGGGGCGGCTTATTCCGCGACAATTTCTTATTTTCCTGTGCGTCGAGCGTCAGTACGATTTCGCCGTTCTTGACGCCGACTTTAACAACGCCGCCTTTGGCGAGCTTGCCGAACAGCAATTCTTCTGCGAGCGGCCGTTTGATGTGTTCCTGGATCACGCGGGCCAGAGGTCGCGCGCCCATGCGGTCGTCGTAACCCTTCTCTGCCAGCCACTCGCCGGCGGCGCGCGTCAGTTCGAAGGTCACGTTGCGGTCCATCAATTGGGCTTCCAGTTGGGCGATGAACTTGTCGACGACCTTTAGGATGACTTCCTTGGACAGGCTGGCAAAGCTGATGATCGCGTCCAGACGGTTCCGGAACTCCGGCGTAAAGGTGCGTTCGATCGCCGCCGTGTCTTCGCCTTCGCGCTTGTCCCGGCCAAACCCGATGGCCGTTTTCGCCATTTCCGAAGCGCCGGCATTTGTTGTCATGATCAGAATCACGTTGCGGAAATCGACAGTCCGTCCATTGTGGTCGGTCAGCTTGCCATGGTCCATTACCTGCAAGAGGATGTTGTAAACGTCCGGGTGCGCTTTCTCGATTTCGTCAAGTAGCAGCACGCAATGCGGATGCTGGTCTACACCGTCCGTCAGCATGCCGCCCTGATCAAACCCCACATAGCCCGGAGGCGCACCGATCAGACGGGATACCGCATGTTTCTCCATGTACTCGGACATGTCGAAGCGCAAAAGCTCCACTCCCAGGGTGTCCGCCAGTTGTTTTGCGACCTCGGTCTTGCCGACGCCGGTCGGCCCCGCAAACAGGTAGTTGCCGATGGGTTTTTCCGGTTCCCGCAAACCCGCGCGCGACAATTTAATCGCCGAGGACAGAGCAGTAATGGCAGCGTCTTGCCCGAAGACAACGCGTTTCAGCGAGGATTCGAGGTCTTTCAGCAAGGTAGCATCGTCGCGGGAGACATTCTTGGACGGAATGCGCGCGATCTTGGCAACCACCTCTTCGATCTCTTTTGTGCCGATGGTCTTGCGGCGTTTGCTTTCGGCCACCAGGTGCTGGTAGGCGCCGGCCTCGTCGATCACGTCGATGGCCTTGTCAGGCAGCTTGCGGTCATGGATATAACGCGCGGAAAGGTCCACGGCGGTCTTGATCGCGTCGTTGGTGAACTTGATGTTGTGGTGCTCTTCGAAGTAGGGTTTCAGCCCTTTCAGGATCTTGATTGTATCCTCGACCGAAGGTTCCTTCACATCGATTTTCTGGAAACGGCGCGACAGGGCGCGGTCTTTCTCAAAGTGCTGGCGGTATTCCTTGTACGTCGTGGACCCCATGCAACGCAGCTTGCCGCCCTGCAGGGCGGGCTTCAGCAGGTTGGAGGCATCCATTGCTCCGCCGGATGTGGCGCCCGCGCCGATCACAGTGTGGATTTCGTCGATGAACAGGATTGCGTCGCGGTGGTTTTCCAGTTCGGTCACTACAGCCTTCAGCCGCTCCTCGAAATCGCCGCGATAGCGTGTCCCGGCCAGCAGAGCACCCATGTCGAGCGAATAGATCGTTGCACCTGCCAGGATTTCAGGAGTCTCGCCTTTTACGATCTTCTGTGCCAGTCCTTCGGCGATCGCCGTTTTGCCAACGCCAGGATCGCCGACCAGTATCGGGTTGTTCTTTCGCCGGCGGCACAGAATCTGGATACAACGTTCAACCTCCTGGTCACGTCCGATTAGCGGGTCGATGCCGCCGCTGCGCGCCTTGGCGTTCAGGTCGACGCAATATTTCCCGAGCGCGCTTTCCGACGCTTTGGTGTCCGAATTGTTTCCGGTCACATCCTCGATGTCTTCAGCGCCACTGACTTGACGGGTCTCGCCATAGGCCGGATCCTTGGCGACACCGTGCGAGATATAGTTGACCGCGTCATAGCGCGTCATGTCCTGCTCCTGCAGGAAATAGGCCGCGTGGCTCTCTCGTTCGGCAAAAATTGCCACCAGAACATTTGCCCCTGTCACCTCTGTGCGACCGGAACTTTGAACATGGATAGCGGCGCGCTGGATGACCCGCTGGAAGGCGGTGGTCGGCGTGGCTTCGGGTTCTGCCTCGTCAGAGACGAGTGTGTCGAGCTCGGTATCGAGAAAACCTATCAGGCTGGCACGCAAAGCCTCCAGATCGACATAGCAGGCGCGCATCACGTTCGCGGCGTCTTCCTCGTCCACCAGCGCCAACAGCAGATGTTCCAGCGTCGCCAATTCGTGCCGGCGGCTGTTGGCATAGGCCAGCGCGGTATGAATTGCATTTTCCAGACTGGATGAGAATGTCGGCATAAATTACTTGTCCTTTCGATGAGGCCCAGATGGACACACTTCCACTGGTTCCCCGTGCTCTTAAAGTTCGCCTATATTTCCAAACCTTCAAGGGAATTCTGATCACAAATTGTGAATTTACTGAAAAAAACTCGAAATATGGCGGAATAGGGCCGATCCTGTGTCCGGAATGCACTGTGTCAAGGTCGGAAAAACCCGGACGCAAAGGTTTTTCTTCGCTGTCGTTCCCGGGGATTGCCCGTGGTCGGAAAATTGCTAACATGCGGGCAGGCTGGTATCCGGAGTGCGGGTGCCGAAAACTGTATAAGAGATCATATGCATCTGGATGTCGTCGATCTGCGGGCTTTCTATTATCGAACCCAACTGGGCCGGATCGTTCAGCGCGCACTCAACCACAAGATCAACCAGATCTGGCCGGATAGCCGTGGCCAGACCGTGGCCGGATTCGGTTTCGCCGCACCGGTCCTGCGGCCGTTTCTGGCGACGTCGAGGCGGGTCATGTGCCTGATGCCCGGCCAACAGGGCGTGCTTGCCTGGCCGGAGGGAGACGCAAACCGTTCGGTTCTGGTCGAGGAAACGCTCTGGCCGATACAGACCGGCCTGATCGACAAGCTGATCGTCCTGCACGGGCTGGAGACCTGCGAGAATCGCGATGCGCTGTTGCGGGAGATCTGGCGTGTGCTGGGACCGGGGGGGCGCGTCCTGTTTATTGTCCCGAACCGCTCGGGCCTTTGGGCGCGGCGCGAAGTGACGCCATTCGGGTTCGGACAACCCTATTCGCTGGCACAGCTCGAGACACAGCTGAAGCGCAACCGCTTCATGCCGGTCCGGCATATGTCCGGCCTTTATGCCGCGCCGAGCCATCGCAAAATCTCGATCCGTTTTGCCCGGTTCATCGAGCGCTTCAGTCTGCGCTTTCCTCTCCCGATCGCGGCAGGCGTGGTGATGATCGAAGCGACCAAGCAGGTCTATGCGCCGAACCAGAGGGGCATCAGCGAGGCGGTGCGTAAACCGCTGGGCGTTCTGGAGGGAATTGCGAAGCCCAAAGGCAAGCCGGTTTCCGGAAGGGTGGCGGCCGAAAATCGGTAACTCAGCGCGGATTCGATAATTAGTACCTGTCGCATTGCTATTTTACTGTTTGAAAGTCGGAAATTTTTCATACTTTTTTTGAAATCAGGCGCGCAGATTGTCGCGGTTTTTCTCTAAGTGCATGTAAACTATAGATATCATTCTTTTGCGGGTCAAAAAGCACTCTATTGCAGAGTCAGGATACCTTTGCTATCACCTCGCTGATCGCGCGGTCGGCATTCGTCGGCCGCTACAGTTTGTTTAGAATTCGCGGGCGCCCTCTACGCGTCGAGACAACAACACCGGAAGGCTTTCGTGTCCGAAACAGCATCGATATCTTCAGGAATTGCAGCGCGTTATGCGAAAGCGATTTTTGACCTGGCCAAAGAGGCCAAAACCCTGCCTGCGTTGGAGAAAGATCTGGACGCTCTGGCAGAGATACTGGAAACCAATGCCGACTTCGGCGATTTGATTTCCTCTCCTGTCTACTCTCGCGGAGACCAGGCTGACGCCGTGGGCGCGATCGCGAAAAAAATGAAACTTTCAGAGCTTGTATCCAACCTGCTGGGTTTGATGGCCAACAAGCGACGCCTGTTCGTCCTGCCCGCACTGATCGACTCGGTCAATGCGATGATCGCGGATGAAAAGGGCGAGGTCTCGGCACAGATTACCGCCGCCAAGGCGCTGACCAAGGCGCAATCGGACAAGCTGGCAAAGGCGCTGAAGGCGTCCGTCGGAAAAGATGTGAAAATCAATGTAGCCGTCGATGAAAGCCTTATCGGCGGTTTAATCGTACAAGTGGGTTCGCGCATGATCGACACGTCGATCCGCTCTAAACTCTCCAATCTTCAAAACTCAATGAAAGAGGTCGGATAATGGGTATCCAAGCTGCAGAAATTTCTGCGATCCTCAAGGACCAGATCAAGAACTTCGGTCAAGAGGCCGAAGTCGCTGAAGTAGGCCGTGTTCTGTCCGTTGGTGACGGTATCGCACGCGTACATGGTCTGGATAACGTCCAGGCGGGTGAGATGGTTGAATTCCCCGGCGGCATCCGCGGGATGGCACTTAACCTCGAAGTCGACAACGTCGGCGTCGTTATCTTTGGTTCCGACCGCGAAATCAAAGAAGGCGACACGGTCAAACGCACCAACGCCATCGTGGACGTTCCCATTGGTCCGGAACTGCTGGGACGTGTTGTTGACGGTCTGGGCAACCCGATCGACGGCAAGGGTCCGATCAAGACAAAGAAACGTTCGACGTCCGACGTCAAGGCACCGGGCATCATTCCGCGTAAATCGGTGCACGAGCCGATGGCAACCGGTCTGAAATCCGTTGACGCCCTGATCCCGATCGGTCGTGGCCAGCGAGAGCTGATCATCGGCGACCGTCAGACAGGTAAAACCGCTGTGGCTCTGGATACCATTCTGAACCAGAAAGCCTATAACGACGCTGCCGGCGACGACAACAGCAAGAAACTCTTCTGTATCTACGTGGCTATCGGGCAGAAGCGCTCGACCGTTGCCCAGTTGGTGAAGAAACTGGAAGAAACCGGTGCGATCGAGTACACGATCGTGGTCGCCGCGACCGCTTCCGACCCTGCGCCGATGCAGTTCCTCGCGCCGTATTCCGCGACCGCCATGGGCGAATATTTCCGCGACAACGGCATGCACGGCCTGATGGTCTATGACGATCTGACCAAGCAAGCGGTTGCCTATCGCCAGATGTCCCTGCTGCTGCGTCGTCCACCAGGACGTGAAGCCTATCCAGGTGACGTTTTCTACCTTCACTCCCGCCTGCTGGAACGTTCGGCCAAGCTGAACGAAGACAACGGATCAGGTTCGCTGACTGCTCTGCCGGTCATCGAAACGCAGGGTGGCGACGTTTCCGCGTTTATTCCTACTAACGTGATCTCGATCACCGACGGCCAGATCTTCCTCGAAACGGAACTGTTCTATCAAGGTATCCGTCCGGCGCTGAACACCGGTCTGTCGGTTTCCCGTGTTGGTTCGTCGGCTCAGACGAATGCGATGAAATCGGTTGCCGGCTCGATCAAGCTGGAATTGGCGCAGTATCGCGAAATGGCGGCCTTCGCCCAATTCGGCTCCGATCTGGACGCTTCCACACAGGCCCTGCTGAACCGCGGTGCACGCCTGACCGAACTGTTGAAACAGCCGCAGTATTCGCCGCTGACCACAGCCGAACAGGTCATCGTGCTCTATGCCGGTACCAAGGGCTACCTCGACAAGATCGCGGTACGGGACGTTGGTCGTTTCGAAAAGGGCCTGCTGGCGCACATGCGTAAAGATCACGCTGATGTGCTCGAGTACATTGCCAAGGAAGACCCCAAAATCAAGGGTGAGGCCGAGGACAAGGTCAAGGCAGCCGTGCAGTCTTTCGCAAAAGACTTCGCATAATCTGAAGGCTTAAAGGACAGGAGTTTGGTATATGCCAAATCTCAAGGACCTAAAAACCCGGATCGAGAGTGTCAAAAGCACTCGTAAGATCACCAAGGCCATGCAGATGGTTTCGGCTGCCAAATTGCGCCGCGCGCAAGATGCTGCCGAAGCCGGACGCCCATACGCAGATCGTATGAACGTGGTCATGGGGAATTTGTCAGCTGCGGCGGCAGGCAGTGAAACTGCCCCGAAACTGCTGGCCGGAACCGGGCAAGACCAAACCCATCTGTTGGTGGTGGCTACGGCTGAACGCGGCCTGTGCGGCGGTTTCAACTCGTCGATCGTAAAACTGGCCCGTCTCAAAATTCAAGAGCTGGAAGCCATGGGCAAGACCGTCAAGATATTGACGGTCGGCAAGAAGGGCCGCGAACAGTTGCGCCGTGACCATCTGAAAAAGATGATCGGGCACATCGACTTGTCTGAGGTCAAGCGGATTGGGTACAACAATGCCAGTGATGTCGCCAAGGATATCATGGCGCGTTTTGATGGCGGTGAATTCGACGTCGCGACGATTTTCTTCAATCGTTTCGAATCCGTGATCAGCCAAATCCCGACAGCGCAGCAGTTGATCCCGGCGGATTTCGAGACGGAAGAGGGTGCGGAACGTCCGTTCTACACTTACGAACCCGGCGAAGAAGAAATCCTGGCAGACCTGTTGCCTCGCGCCCTGACCACGCAGGTGTTTACCGCCTTGCTTGAAAACGGCGCTTCGGAACAGGGCGCGCGTATGTCCGCAATGGACAACGCGACGCGCAACGCTGGCGAAATGATCGAAAAACTTACAATTCAATATAACCGTTCGCGTCAGGCGGCGATTACCAACGAATTGATTGAAATTATCTCGGGCGCTGAAGCGCTCTAAGGACCGGAGAAACCAAAATGGCAAAATCAAAAGCAGCCGTAGGCAAGATCACGCAGGTGATCGGCGCTGTTGTCGACGTGCAATTCGGCGATGACCTGCCGGCTATTCTGAACGCGCTGGTAACAGACAACAACGGCAACCGTCTGATCCTGGAAGTGGCTCAGCACCTGGGCGAAAACACGGTCCGGACCATCGCTATGGACGCAACCGAAGGTCTGGTGCGCGGTGCTGTCGTGACCGACACGGGCGAGCCGATCTCGGTTCCGGTTGGCAACGCGACGCTGGGACGTATTCTGAACGTCGTCGGCGAACCCGTTGATGAAAAAGGTCCGGTCAAAGCCAAGGAAAGACGTGCGATCCACCAGGAAGCACCGGAATTCGCGGCTCAATCGACCTCGACCGCCATCCTGGAAACCGGCATCAAGGTTATCGACCTGCTGGCTCCTTACTCCAAGGGCGGCAAGATCGGCCTGTTCGGCGGTGCCGGCGTTGGCAAGACGGTTCTGATCATGGAACTGATCAACAACATCGCCAAAGTGCACTCCGGCTTTTCGGTTTTCGCAGGTGTGGGCGAGCGGACACGTGAAGGCAACGACCTTTACCACGAGATGATCGAGTCCGGCGTTATTGTCCCTGACAACCTCGAAGAGTCCAAAGTTGCGTTGGTGTACGGCCAGATGAACGAGCCTCCGGGAGCGCGTATGCGTGTTGCCCTGACCGGCCTGACCCTGGCCGAGCAGTTCCGCGACCAGTCAGGTACCGACGTTCTGTTCTTTGTCGACAACATCTTCCGCTTCACACAGGCCGGTTCCGAAGTGTCCGCGCTTCTGGGTCGTATCCCGTCCGCCGTGGGCTACCAGCCTACTCTGGCGACGGACATGGGCCAGATGCAGGAACGGATTACATCGACCAAAGCTGGTTCGATTACGTCAGTGCAAGCTGTTTATGTGCCTGCGGATGACCTTACCGACCCTGCGCCTGCGACATCGTTTGCCCACCTCGACGCCACGACCGTTCTGTCGCGTGCGATCTCCGAGCTTGGCATCTACCCAGCGGTTGACCCGCTCGATTCCAACAGCCGGATCATGGATCCGCTGGTTGTGGGTGAAGAGCACTACAACGTTGCCCGTGATGTTCAGGGTGTGCTTCAGCGCTACAAGTCGCTGCAGGATATCATCGCCATCCTCGGCATGGACGAGCTGAGCGAGGAAGACAAACTGACCGTGGCACGTGCCCGGAAAATCCAGCGCTTCCTGTCGCAGCCATTCGACGTTGCCAAAGTGTTCACCGGTTCCGACGGCATCCAGGTGCCTCTGGCGGAAACCGTCGACAGCTTCAAGCGCGTTGTGGCTGGTGAATTCGACCACCTTCCAGAAGCAGCCTTCTATATGGTTGGCGGCATCAACGACGTGATCGCGAAAGCCGAAAAACTGGCCGCGGCAGCAGCCTAACCAAGGGGGCCCATTGATATGGCCGATACGTTGCAATTCGACCTCGTCTCCCCGGAACGCAAACTTGCGTCTCTGGAAGCGAACGCGGTCGAGATTCCCGGCTCCGAAGGCGATTTCACTGCCATGCCGGACCACGCACCGTTTCTGACGACGTTGCGCCCCGGACTGCTGAAAGTGAAAGCCGGTTCCGAGGTTTCGGAATACGTCGTCACCGGCGGGTTTGTCGAAGTGTCCGGAACCAGCACCTCGGTGCTGGCCGAGCAAGCGGTGCCCAAGGGTGAAATGACGCGCGAGATTTATGACGCGATGCTTGCCGAGGCCGAAGAAGCCACAGTTGGCGCAGAAGGCATCATCAAGGATTTGGCGGACAAGCACCTTGCCGACACCCGCGCCTTGCAGGACTTCCTGTCGCTCTAGGACCGGTACAATTTGATTATTGAAAGGCCCCCGATCATCGGGGGCCTTTTTTATGGGGTATCCGAAGGCGGCTCCGTCAGCACAGCCGTGATCCCCGGTTTCCGGGCCATACTTCGTGCCGGCGGCAGCCTGTGGCCCCGCGCCAAATTGAACGCACTGCACTGGTCACACTATGTGTTTCACATTCCATCGCACGTTGAAAATTTATTAATTAGATCGCTGCGCGCTGGCACAGTCTTTCATTGCGACGGATGTCCTGAAAATAGCGTGTATGGATGAAATTTGATCCAAACGGACAAAATCCGGAGAGTTCCCGCGAACTGTAGATCGTCGCCGGTCGACCGACTTTTGACTTGAACGGCCAAAAGCGCGATATTCTACCACTGGGCCGTCCTTAAGGTTTTGACGCCCTGAGCACTCCAAGAAATCCGGGGCAGTTGCAAACGAGCCGTTGCGAATATTACGCGCTACGGATTGAGCGTTGGTAATAGCCGTCATAAATCGGGCCGAGCGTGTCTTCGTCGAACAGCGAAGAAACAGAAGTACCATTCGCGATATTCAGTATGGCCTGCGCGAACATCGGCGCTGTTGGCACGATACGGATTTTAGGGCAATTTGCCACGGCCTCGGTGGCTTGGATCGAATCTGTGATAACCAGCTGTTTCATGCTGGAATTGGTGATCCGCTCTACCGCGGGACCCGACAGGACACCGTGGGTGATGAAGGAATAGACTTCGGATGCTCCGGCTTCCATCAGCGTATCGGCCGCCTTGCACAAAGTTCCTGCTGTATCGCAAATATCGTCCACGATAACACAGCGTCGGCCGTTTACGTCGCCGATCACCGTCATCTCGGCAATTTCGCCAGGCTTGTTACGGCGCTTGTCAACGATCGCCAGTTCCGCACCGATCCGCTTGGCCAACTCACGGGCACGGGCCACGCCGCCGACGTCGGGAGACACCACTGTCACCTTGTCCATGCTGCCGAAATTATGCGCCATATCCAGCGCGAAGACCGGTGCGGCATAGAGGTTGTCCACCGGAATATCAAAAAAGCCCTGAATCTGGGCAGCGTGCAAATCCAGTGTCAGAACCCGCTCGATGCCCGATTGGGTCAGCAGGTTGGCGACCAGCTTTGCGGAAATGGGTGTCCGGGCCTTGGTCCGGCGATCCTGACGGGCATAACCGAAATAGGGGATCACGGCGGTGATGCGTTCCGCCGACGACCGGCGCAGCGCGTCGGCCATGATCAGCAGTTCCATCAAATTGTCGTTGGCAGGGTTGGAGGTCGACTGAAGGATGAACATATCCTCTCCGCGAACGTTCTCGTACACTTCGACGAAAATCTCTCCGTCGTTGAAGCGCTCGACCCGCGTATCGACCAGTTTGACCGCCTTGCCGCGGTGCATCGACATGCGCCTAGCGATCGCCTCTGACAATGTGCGGTTGGAGTTTCCTGCGATCAGCTTTGGTTCGATAAGCGCGTTCATCGGTAAATCCCCGGCGTTTGACTGCATATATGACGGTTTTGTTACGTGCCGAGGCCATAGCATCGCAGGCAGGCTTTGCCTAGAGCGAACAGGCCTGCTATGCAAAATCAAATCAAGATTCCGGAGGCCAGTATGGCACATATCGACTATTTCCTGTTCGCAATCTCACCGTTTACCTATCTGGCTGGAACCAGACTTGAGGAAATCGCGGCAAAACACGCCGCAACGATCACTTACAAGCCGGTCAACCTGATGAAGATATTCGAAGAGACCGGGACCCCACCGCTGCCACAGCGTCACGAATCGCGCAAAGCGTACCGGTTTCAGGAACTGGCACGGATTTCGAAGCGCACAGGTCTACCGATAAATCCGACCCCCGCGCATTTCCCGACAAATCCGGCACCGGCAAGTTTCGCGATCATTGCAGCGCAAGCGGCAGGAGGCGGTGATCTTGCCGGTTTGGTGCACGGTATCCTGCGGGGCTGCTGGGCCGAAGAAAAAGATGTCGCGGACGAAGCCGTGGTCCGGGATCTGCTGGCAGCGAATGGTTTCGATCCAGAACTGGCCAATTCCGGTTTACTGAGCGGGGCGGAGACATTCCAGAGAAACACCGACGAAGCCCTCAAACGCGGCGTATTCGGTTCGCCCAGCTATCTGGTCAATGATCAGGTCTTCTTCGGTCAGGACCGTTTGGACTATCTGAACGACTATCTGTCCGAACTCGGCTAGGGCCTAGCAGATCAGCGACAGGAACCGGTCGATATCCTCGTCAGTCGTAGACCAGCTACAGACCAGCCGTGCGCTGGTCCGCGGTGCGTCGGGGCCGAGCGCAAAGCGTTCGTACTGGGCGCCTGCGGCAATCGCACGGTCGTGTCCGGCCTGACCCCAGGTGCAGAACAGTATGTTCGCTTCTGATGGATGCAGGAACGAAGCGTGGTCCAACTCGCGAATACCCGATGCCAGACGCGCCGCGCTTGCGTTCGCTCGCCGCGCGAGTTCGAGCCACAGATCGTCTTCCAGATAGGCTTCCATTTGCGCTGACATAAAGCGGTGCTTGGCGACCAGATGACCGGCCCGCTTGCGCCGCAGTTCGAATTCCCAAGCTTTTTCGGGGTCGAAGAAAATAACGGCCTCGACAGCCATCAGGCCCCCCTTGGTTCCTCCGAAAGACAGGACGTCGACGCCGGCCTTCCAGGTCATTTCCGCCGGTGTCGCGCCGGTGGCGACAATCGCATTGCCGAATCTCGCCCCGTCCAGATGCACCGGCAGGCCATGTGCCTTCGCAATTCCCGCCAGTTTTGCGATCTCTGCCGCCTTATAAACCGCGCCGCGCTCGGTCACGTTGGTTAGCGACAGGGCACCGGACTGGACCTTGTGCACCGGGTTGTTCGCTGCGACGGCCAACTTGTCCCGTAAAAGGTCGGATGCGATCTTACCGTGGTTGCCGTCAAGCAGAACCAGTTTTGCACCATCCGCGAAAAATCCGGGCGCACCGCATTCATCGTCTTCGATATGAGATGTTCTGTGGCAGTAGATTGCACTCCACGGCTGAGCGTAGCAGGCCAGTGCCAGCGCATTTGCTGCCGTTCCGGTGCCGACAAGATAGACCTGCGCCTCGGGTGCTTCGAACAATTCGCGGATTTTAGCTGTGACACGCTGCATGGCGTCATCGGCGCCATAGGACGGGGCGTAGCCGGTGTTGATCCGCG
>JAHEFH010000026.1 GCA_024640245.1 Paracoccaceae bacterium
GCAACGTCCTGCGTGCGGGTCTTTTCGACCAGCGACCTGAAGCCGAGGTCAATCGAGGGATGCGCAAAGCCCATCGGAGCATCCACCCTTATGATCCGTGAGCAGGAAACGAAGCCACAGGCTGCGCCGTCCCGTCGACCTTGCCGCATCGCACACGTTCGCAATAGGTCGGAATACGCCAATACGTGACTGGCGATACCATCTGCCTAGGTTTGCGCTGTGGCTACGGCCAAAATGCGTGCGTTCTCTTCGGAAGCACCGGCTTTTACAAGAGCACGGAACGAGATATCCTCGATTTCCTGTAGCCTCATTATCTGCGGCTTTGCCATGGTGATACAACTCCTCGTGGATCTCTATCGCTCTTGCCAACAATCAACCGCTACAGCAGCGATATTCGGAATCCTGGTATATCCCCGGCGCGATTGTTACAATTAAGTTCACGAAATGAGGCACTTCATTTATTTTTTTGGAGTTCCGGCAGCGGTTCCCCCGATACTTGAAGAATGATAAAACCGAATTCTCTCGGGACCGGACACATTCGAAAATTTTTGAACGCAACGTCACGTCGGTTTGACCATGTAAAGACCCTCTGGTTCCCACAGGTCACTCTCTTTTTCTTTTGCGAAACCGACGGCGGTAAACTAGGGTCTCGTCTGTAGGCGCACTTCGCCGACAAAAAAACTACATAACAATTGGGAGTTTAATAAGATGACACATAAATTGACTGCCAGATTATTCGCGTCGGTGTCTGTTGCTTCTTTCCTCGCGCAGGGCGTTATGGCCCAAGGCGTCGACATGGATGCGCTGGTCGCTGCGGCGAAAGCTGAAGGAATGGTGACAACGATTGCCTTGCCGCACGATTGGTGCGGATATGGAGCTGTCATTGAGGGCTTCAAGGACAAGTACGGAATCGAAGTTAACGAACTGAACCCGGACGCCGGTTCTGCCGACGAACTGGAAGCAATCCGTGCAAACATGAACAATGCTGGACCGCAGGCGCCGGACGTTATTGACGTCGGCTTCTCGTTCGGACCCGCCGCCAAAACTGAAGGCTTAATCCAGCCCTACAAGGTTTCGACCTGGGATGAAATTCCAGCCAACGTGAAGGATGAGGAAGGTTTCTGGTACGGCGACTACTATGGCGTTTTGTCATTCGCCGTGAACAAGGATATCGTGCAAGACAGCCCGACCGACTGGTCCGACTTGCTGAAACCTGAATTCGCCGCGTCCGTAGCGCTCGCGGGTGATCCCCGCGCTTCGAACCAGGCGATTCTTGGCGTTTACGCCGCGGGTCTGGCTAACGGCGGCGCCGCCGGTGCCGAAGCCGGTGAAAAAGGTCTGGAATTCTTCTCCGAACTGAACAAGGCCGGAAACTTCGTCCCTGTTATCGGGAAAGCCGGAACATTGGCGCAAGGCGCGACCCCGATCGTCATTTGGTGGGATTACAACGCACTCTCCGGTCGCGATACGTTGAACGGCAACCCGCCGGTTGACGTCGTCGTACCGGCCAGCGGTGTAGTTGCTGGCGTTTATGTGCAGGCAATCAGCGCATATGCTCCGCACCCCAATGCTGCCAAACTCTGGATGGAGTATCTTTACTCTGACGAAGGCCAGCTGAAATGGTTGGACGGCTACTGCCACCCGATCCGCTTCAACGCGATGGCTGCTGCAGGCAAAATCCCGCAGGAAATGCTGGACAAGCTACCACCGGCTGCCTCCTACGAAGCCGCTGTTTTCCCATCGCTTGATGAACAGTCGGCGATGAAGGAAAAAGTCACCGGCGGTTGGGACACCGTCGTCGGCGCCAACGTGCAATAAGAAATCTGGCCCTCCCGAATTCGGGAGGGCCTTTTTCTCATGACAGACACAACGATCTTTCCGGCAAAGAAGTCACGGTCTTGGGCGTGGCTTGGTATTGCACCTTTCATCATATTTGCGGTGATGTTTCTGATCCTGCCCACAATGCACATCATTGTCGGGGCTTTCCAGAACCAGCAAGGTGAGTTCACCTTTCAGAATATCCGCAACCTGTTCCAACCCTCGATCATGGCGTCTTACTGGATTTCGATCCGGATTTCGGTCGCCTCGGCCTTTTTCGGCTGTGTCATCGGTTTTGCAATCGCGGCGTCTGTAACGCTCGGCGGTCTGCCGAAAGCTATACGCTCGCCATTGATGACATTTTCGGGCGTAGCTTCGAATTTCGCGGGTGTTCCGCTGTCTTTCGCATTTATCGCGACGCTGGGCCGCTTGGGGCTTGTTACCGTGCTGCTGCGCGACTGGTTCGGGGTCAATATCTATGCTCTGGGCTTCAACCTCTACAGTTTCCTCGGCCTGACATTAACGTACCTATTCTTCCAGATACCACTGATGGTTCTGATCGTGACGCCCGCGCTTGACGGGTTGAAACGCGAGTGGAAAGAGGCGGCGCAAATTCTTGGAGCTTCGAGCTTCCAGTACTGGCGCATGGTCGCTGTGCCGATACTCTGGCCGACCCTTCTGGGTACATTCGCTCTCTTGTTCGCCAATGCGTTCGGAGCCGTTGCGACAGCCTATGCTTTGACCGGCTCTTCGCTTTCCATAGTTCCGATCTTGCTGTTCGCACAAATCCGTGGCGACGTCTTGCAGGATCCCCATCTGGGTTATGCCCTGGCATTCGGAATGATCGCAATAACCGGCATCGCCAACAGTATTTACATCTGGATGCGTACACGCGCCGAAAGGTGGATGAAATGAAGAAGAGTATCTGGTCCTGGCTAGCCCTGCTGTTCGGCATAATCTATTTCGGGTTGCCGCTGCTGGGGACGCTGGAGTTTTCGCTGAAAATGCGACGGGGGGAATACTCGATGGACGCCTATCTGGCTGTCCTCAACGACCCTCAGTTTCGCGCGACCTTCGGTTATTCGGTGATGATGGCGCTGTTCACGATCATGCTCGGAATATTGATCGTCGTGCCTACGGCTTATTGGGTACAGCTCAGGTTTCGAAAGCTACGCCCATTCATCGAATTCATCACGCTTCTGCCCTTGGTCATTCCGCCCATCGTCGTCGTTTTCGGCTATATCCGACTATATAATACATCTTCATTCCTACCGCTGACGGGGTCCGCAACGGGTACGAATATCCTGTTGATGTTTGGATATGCCACTCTGTCACTGCCCTATATGTACCGCGCGGTGGATACGGGCTTGCGCGCGATTGATGTGGCGACGCTGACCGAAGCGGCCGAAAGTCTGGGGGCCGGTTGGCTGACCACCATGACGCGCATCATCGTGCCGAACGTGCTTGTCGCCATCCTCTCCGGCGCTTTCCTGACCTTCGCCATCGTTATCGGCGAATTCGTCATGGCGGCGTTGCTGAACCGGCCCGCGTTCGGGCCCTACTTGCAGATAATGGGTGCGAACAGGGCTTATGAACCTGCGGCACTCGCCGTTATAGCTTTCGCAATTACCTGGGCGTGCATGGGGCTGATCCAGCTTGTCACACGCTTCCAGAAACACACAAGAATAGTGCGGTAAAACATGGCCTTTCTCGAAATATCCAACTTGCAGAAATTCTACGGACCAAATCACGTCGTCAAGGATTTCAACCTGAACATTGAAAAGGGCGAGTTCATATCATTCCTGGGTCCGTCAGGCTGTGGAAAGACGACAACGCTGCGAATGGTGGCAGGGTTCGAGACACCGTCCGACGGAATCATAAAGATTAACGGCGTCGATGTCGTAAACCTGAAACCAAACCAGCGGAATATCGGCATGGTTTTCCAGTCCTACGCGCTGTTCCCGAACATGACAGTGGCGCAAAACGTCGGTTTCGGCCTGCGGATAGCCAAGGTTCCAAAGGAAGACGCGCGCTCGCGGGTAGATGAAATGCTGTCACTTGTCGGTCTCAAGGACTTCGGCGCACGCTACCCGTTCCAACTGTCCGGTGGTCAGCAACAACGCGTGGCGCTGGCGCGCGCGCTCGCGGCACAGCCTCAGGTTTTACTGCTGGACGAGCCTCTGTCGGCGCTGGACGCCAAAATCCGCGTTTCCCTACGCGAGGAAATCCGTCAAATTCAGCGGGAACTTGGCATTACGACAATTTATGTGACCCACGATCAGGAAGAAGCCCTGAGCATGTCGGACCGCATCGTCGTGATGAATGCCGGTGTTGCAGAGCAAGTCGGCGAACCTTTCGAAATCTACAATCGCCCCTCTTCCCGTTTTGTCGCCGGTTTTGTGGGTACTTTGAACTCTCTGGAAGCAAAGGCCCTCGATCCAGCCGCAGGCACCCTGGATATGGCTGGCCAGACCATGGCGCTCAACCGCTCGATAGCCGCGAAGTCCGGCGACACGGTCAGCTTTGCGCTAAGGCCCGAGATAATCAAAATCGGTCGTGGCGGCAAAGACCATGTTTCACTCATCGGCTTGGTGGAAGAAGTCAGTTTTCTGGGGTCCGTTGTTCGCATCCGTCTAAAAATCGGAACCAACAATCTGGTTCTGGATACGTTCAACACCACAACTTCTCTACCGCCAACCGTGGGCAAGAACTGCGAAGTCAATTTTCCGGCAGAGAGCGTGCTGTTGTAGAACAGTCCATATTTCGAGAGCTTTTCCGGGGGCTTGGTCGTCCGGTTACGTGAATTTTCGGAAAAACTTGGTTTCGTCGAACATATCCTCGAGCTCCTGCATGCGGCGACGGGTTTCCGGCCACGTAAGTTCCTGAACCTGCGTGATCATGGACTCCAGCAGCAACAGGCTCGTTACAGAGGAATCCCAAGCAGACGGCACAACAATTCTGCAGGCGAACACGAGACGGGAGAATTTGCTAATCGGCGAGATCCACTGGTCAGTCAGAAGGATTATCTCGGCTCCTTTTGCCGCCGCCATCTCGGCCAGTTTCAGCGTACTGTTTTCATAGCGCCGGACATCGAAGATGACGATGACGTCTCCTTTTTGCACGTTCAGCAGGTAATGCGGCCAAGCGTTGGAGATCGCCTGAATATGGGTAATATCAGGGCGGAGCACCTGCATATGCTGGAAAAAATAGTCTGCCAGCGCACGCGTGATGCGCCCACCGACGACATAGACTGAACGATCCTTGTCCGCCAGCAAACGGCAGCTCTCGTCGAATATCTCGGTATCGATCTGTGCAAGCGTCTGCTTGATGTTCAACATTACAGCATCTGTGAAGCGGTTCAGTATATGTGTGTCAGGGGCATTGCCGGCCCAGCGGTCATGCTTGTCGATCGGACCGGAAATCTTGTCTTCCAGTTCCTTGCGCAATTGTTCCTGAAATTCGGGGAACCCCTTGAAGCCCATTTTCTGCACCAGCCGCGCCACCGTCGGCGTGGAAACGCCCGCCTTTTCGGCAACTGCGGTAATCGAACCCAGACCAGAGACCGGATAGTTTTCCAGAACCGTATCGGCCAGCTGACGTTCGGCACGAGTTAGGATGTCAAACCTGTCCTGCAACCGTTCGGCAATCGTTTCTGGTTTCATGGCATCCACCCTGTTTGTTTTGTAAAGATACCGACATTGCAATGTGTTTTGAAGAGTTTTTTTCAGAATTAATTTGACAGGCAGAGGGGAACTGAAGAGAATTTTACAGATACCAGCCAAGGGAATCACTGTGACCATGACTGCCGCTTCCGCAACCGAAGTAAATGACAGCCCTTCCTCCGCGGCGGTGATCAATGCTCAGGCCGGATCGAGAATCGTTTTGGTATGCGAACATGCCAGCAATCATTTTCCACACGAATACCATGACTTAGGCCTTAATGCGTCGGAAAAGATCTCTCATGTCGCATGGGACATTGGCGCCCGTGGCTTGTCAGAGCGGCTCAGTGAAAAGCTGGACGCGGTCTTGGTCGAAGGGGCGGTTTCAAGGCTGATCTACGACTGCAACCGGCCACCATCTGCATCGGACGCCATGCCTGCCAAGAGCGAGATTATCGTCGTCCCCGGCAATCAGTCCATTGCACCGGAAGATCGTGAAAAGCGCATAGCGACGATCTGCGAGCCCTTCCGGAGGACTCTGGCCGACACAATCCAAAGGACAAGCGGAACACCAATACTAATTACCGTGCATAGCTTTACGCCCGTCTATTACGGCAAGTTCCGCGAGGTCGAAGTCGGCATTATCCACCACGCTGACGACCGACTGGCTAGGTCCATAGTCAAAAATGCCGCCGGCCGCTCCGATCTGAAATTCGCCTTGAACGAGCCCTATTCCCAAGCCGATGGCGTGGCACACACGCTGATGCTGCACGGGACTGAAAACGGCTTGGTGAACGCTATGATAGAGGTTCGGAACGATCTACTGGAAACCCCTGAGCAGCAAGAAGCCATAGCCGAAATGCTCGCTGCGCTTGTGCGAGACAGCCTGTCCGAATTGAATGAACCACTCTACGCAGAGGGACACGTATGATCCGGTTTGCCAGACAATATGTGCGCATCGTCGATGCGGTAAATTACCGTATGGGGCGCCTAATTATGTACGGAATCTTCGTCATGATCGCGATCCTGTTGTGGTCCTCGATTTCCAAGGCGGTTTTCCTGCCTTCCCTTTGGACACTCGAGGTCGCGCAATTCGCGATGGTCGCCTATTATATTCTGGGCGGGCCTTACTCTATCCAGCTTGGATCGAATGTCCGGATGGATCTTTTTTATGGCAGTTGGACTGATCGCAGGAAGGCGCAAGTCGATGCGATTACGGTCTTGTTTCTGATCTTCTACCTCGGCGTCATGCTCTATGGCGCCTGGGACAGCACCGCCTATTCTTTCGAATACGGCGAGCGCAGCCCGACCGCCTGGCGGCCCTATCTATGGCCCATCAAGGTCATAATGTGCTTCGGCATTTTTATGATGTTGCTGCAATCGATTTCCGAACTTTTCAAGGACATTGCCAATATACGTGGGGTAAGCCTCTGATGTCTTATGAAATGATCGCGATCATCATGTTCTCCAGCATGATGCTGATGCTCTTTACTGGCCAGCGCGTATTCGGGGCCATTGGCGCCGTGGGGGCCGTTGCGGCCATCACATTGTGGGGAACAGGCGGGTCGGACATTCCATTTTCATCCGCCATGAAGCTGATGAAATGGTATCCCCTGCTGACTCTACCGATGTTCATCTTCATGGGCTATGTGTTGTCGGAATCGAAGATCGCCGATGACCTCTACAAGATGTTCCACGTCTGGATGGGGCCGATCCACGGTGGACTGGCGATCGGGACGATCGGTCTGATGGTTCTTGTCTCCGCGATGAACGGACTGTCGGTGGCCGGCATGGCGATCGGCGCGACGATTGCGCTGCCCGAACTGCTGAAGCGCGGCTATGACAAGCGGATGGTGACCGGGGTCATACAAGCAGGCTCTTCATTGGGCATTCTTGTGCCGCCGTCCGTTGTTCTGGTCCTTTACGCCATGATTGCACGCGCGCCTGTTGGACAACTTTGGCTGGCCGGTGTTTTCCCCGGTCTCATGATGGCGGCGATGTTCATCATATACATCGCCATCCGTTGTAAAATAAATCCGGCGCTGGGACCTGTACTGCCGCCAGAGGAACGAACCGTATCACTGAGCGAGAAGCTGCGCCTATTGCGCGCGGGCGTTCTGCCGGTGGCGATTTTTGCCGCGATGATGGTACCTTTTGTCAACGGCTGGACATCCCTTGTGGAAAGCTCCGCGATTGGTGCGATGACCGCGTTTGCAGCCGCTATCCTCAAGGGGCGAATGACACGCCAGGTTTTCGAGGTTTCAGTCCGTCAGACACTGGCGATCTCCTGCATGTTCATGTGGATCATTTTGGCGGCTCTGGGCTTTGGCGCGGTTTTCGACGGATTGGGAGCTGTGCGCGCGATCGACACACTGTTCACCGAACAGATGGGCCTTAACCCGTGGATGATCCTGATCCTCATGCAACTGTCATTTCTGCTGATGGGAACCTTTCTGGATGACACGGCGATGCTGGTTATTGTGGCGCCGCTTTACGTACCGCTTGTAAATGAACTCGGTTTCGATTTGGTGTGGTATGGTGTGCTTTATACGATCACGACTCAAATTGCCTATATGACGCCGCCGTTCGGCTACAACCTGTTTCTGATGCGCGCCATGGCGCCGCCGGAAATCTCATTGCGCGATATTTATAGCTCGATTTTTCCCTTCGTGATGATCATGGTTCTGGCCCTGACAGTCATTATGGTCTTCCCGGATATCGCGATGTGGCTGCCCGACTATGTATATGGAAAATAAAAAGAACTCCCTTAAGGAGCAAATTAGTGGCCGACCGTTACGGCCTGCAACAAATAACTGACAAGGAGAAATATGATGACTACCAGACGTAAGTTTCTTACCACCGCCAGCGTTGGTGCGGTTGGCGCCAGCCTTGCTGCCCCTGCCGTCGCGCAATCGAAAATCCGGTGGCGGATGCAGACATATGCAGGACCGGCACTGGCTGAACACGTCGTGAAACCGGCCATCGATGCCTTCAACAAAGTTGCCGGCGACGAAATGGAGATTGAACTCTACTTCGCGGACCAGTTGGTGCCTACGGGCGAACTGTTCCGTGCCATGCAGAAAGGTACGATCGACGCGGTACAGTCCGACGACGACTCGATGGCGTCCCCAACCGAAGTAACGGTTTTCGGCGGCTATTTCCCGTTCGCAAGCCGCTACTCTCTGGACGTGCCAGTATTGTTCAACCAGTATGGCCTGAATGAAATCTGGGACGCCGAGTATTCCAAGGTTGGCGTGAAGCACCTGTCCGCAGGCGCATGGGACCCTTGCCACTTCGCCACCAAAGACCCGATCAACAGCCTTGAGGACCTCAAAGGCAAACGCGTCTTTACTTTCCCGACGGCCGGTCGATTCCTGACACAATTCGGTGTGGTTCCCGTAACCCTGCCATGGGAAGATATCGAGGTTGCCGTGCAAACCGGCGAGTTGGACGGGATTGCCTGGTCCGGCATAACCGAGGACTACACGGTTGGTTGGGCAGACGTGACCGACTACTTCCTGACCAACAACATTTCTGGCGCATGGGCCGGGTCGTTCTTTGCCAATATGGACCGGTACAACGAACTTCCTGATAAGCTCAAGCAGTTGCTGCAGTTGGCTATGGACAGTTCCCACTACTATCGGCAGTGGTGGTACTGGGGCGGTGAAGCATCTCTTCGCGTAAACGGTCCGAAGATGAAGCTGACAACCATTCCGGACGCAGAATGGGCTACGGTCGAGGAAGCCGCTGTGAAGTTCTGGGATGAAATCGCCGCGGAATCCGAAACCAAGGCCAAAGTTGTGAACATCTTCAAGCAGTACAACGCCGACATGGTCAAAGCCGGCCGGCCCTACCGCTACGGCTGATACAATTACAGCTGACAGAACCGTCTGGCGCGCATCCTGCGCGCCAGACATCCCCGCGAGACGACAGGAGTTGCAATGACCGGGAACCTAACTTTTAAAGCGCTGCAATCGAAGGTAGCTGATGGCGACATCGATACCGTTCTTGTTTGTCTGGTCGATATGCAGGGACGAATGATGGGCAAGCGCTTTCACGCGCAGAACTTCATCGATCACTCGTGGCAGGAAACACATTGCTGCAACTACCTGCTGGCCACAGATCTGGAAATGGCGACGCCAGACGGATATGCCGCGACCAGCTGGCAGGCTGGCTATGGTGACTATGTGATGAAACCGGATATGGCGACGCTACGCACTGTCCCGTGGCTGGAAGGCACCGTCATGGTGCTGTGCGACGTGCTGGACCACCACACCCACGCAGAGGTTCCCCATTCGCCGCGCGCCATTCTGAAACGCCAGATTGCGCGGCTTGCAGAACTCGGATTTACCGTGAAGGCTGCAACCGAACTTGAATTTTTCCTGTTCGAAAAGAGCTTTGACGACATTCGCAAGAGCGGCTTCCGCGACCTGGTGCCGATCAGCGCCTACAATGAGGATTACCACATCCTGCAAACCACCAAGGAAGAAGCCGTGATGCGCCCGCTGCGCAACCACCTTTTCGCCGCCGGAATTCCGATCGAGAACTCCAAGGGAGAAGCAGAGGCCGGTCAGGAAGAGCTGAACATCCGCTATGCCGATGCCATGGACTGCGCCGATTACCATTCTATCGCCAAACACGCGACGAAGGAAATTGCCTGGCAACAAGGCCATGCCGTGACCTTCCTGCCGAAATGGCATCACAACCGGACCGGCAGTTCTTCACATGTGCACCAATCGCTGTGGAACGTGGACGGCAGCAGCGCTTTCTATGACAAGAAGGCCGAACTGGGCATGTCTCAGACCATGCGCCACTACATGGCCGGACTGATCAAATATGCGCCGGAGTACACATATTTCCTGGCGCCCTACGTCAACAGCTACAAACGGTTTTCCAAGGCAACCTTTGCGCCGACTAAAACGGTCTGGTCCGTCGACAACCGCACCGCGGGCTTTCGTCTGTGCGGCGAAGGCACCAAGGCCATCCGTGTCGAATGCCGCATCGGCGGGTCCGACCTGAACCCCTACCTCGCCATAGCGGCCCAACTGGCGGCTGGCATAAAGGGACTCGAGGACAAGCTGGACTTGCCGAAACCCACTACCGGCGATGTTTATGAAACAAAATCGGCCAAACGCATCCCTCATTCCCTGCGGGACGCCACCGAAACCCTACGTAAATCCGCATTGTTGCGGAATTCATTTGGCGACGGCGTGATTGATCACTATGTGCGTGCCGCGGAATGGGAACAAGAAGAGTTTGATCGCGTCGTGACCGACTATGAAATCGCACGCGGATTTGAGAGAGCCTGAGAATGTCTAAAACAGTAAAATGTATTTCACCGATCGACGGATCGGTTTACGCAGAGCGTCCGGTACTTGACGCCAAAGCTGCCAGCGCAGCCGTTGAACGCGCGCGCAAAGCACAGCTAGAGTGGGCCGCTCGCCCCTTGTCCGAAAGGATCGCACTGGTCTTGGCAGGTGTCGCCAAGGTCGGCGAGATGAACGACCTTATCGTTCCCGAGCTGGCGCATCAGATGGGCCGTCCCGTCCGCTATGGCGGCGAGTTTCGCGGTTTCAACGAACGCGCTGCCTATATGGCCGAAATAGCCGAAGGCTCCCTCGCGCCGCTGGTGATCGAGGATAGCGATGTCTTCAAACGTCTCATCAAGCGTGTGCCGCATGGCGTGGTTCTGGTGGTCGCCCCGTGGAACTATCCTTACATGACGGCCATCAATACCGTGGCCCCTGCCCTGATCGCCGGCAACACGGTTATCCTGAAACACGCGTCGCAAACCCTGATGGTGGGCGAGCGCATGGCAGAGGCCTTCCATGCCGCGGGCATACCGGCAGACGTGTTCCAGAACGTGTTTCTGGATCATCAGACCACATCCGACCTGATCGCGGCCAAATCCTTCGGTTTTGTGAATTTCACGGGATCGGTGGCTGGCGGTCAAGCCATGGAGCGAGCCGCTGCCGGAACGTTTACGGGCGTCGGCACGGAACTGGGTGGCAAGGATCCGGGTTACGTGATGGAAGACGCTGATCTGGATTTGGCGGTCGAAACCCTGATTGATGGCGCCATGTTCAACTCCGGCCAGTGCTGTTGCGGTATCGAACGGATCTATGTCGTAGAGAGCCTGTTCGACAGCTTCGTCGAAAAGGCCGTTGCCATCGTCAACGGCTACAAGCTGGGCAATCCGCTGGACCCTGAAACCACACTCGGACCGATGGCGCATGTGCGCTTTGCTGACGAGGTGCGTGCCCAGACCCGCGAAGCCGTCGCGGCAGGCGCCAAGGCGCTGATCGATCCGGCACTTTTCCCGAATGATCGCGACGCCTACCTGATGCCGCAAATTCTGGTCAATGTGGATCACTCCATGCGCGTTATGCGCGAAGAGAGCTTCGGCCCCGTGGTCGGCATCATGAAGGTCAAGGACGACGCAGAGGCCGTTGCCCTGATGAACGACAGCGAATTCGGTCTGACCGCCTCGCTCTGGACGCGGGACTTTGCCCGCGCCGAACGCATTGGAGACCAGATCGAAACTGGCACGATCTTCACTAACCGCTGCGACTACCTTGATCCGGCTCTGTGCTGGACCGGCTGCAAAAACACCGGTCGCGGTGGCGGCTTGTCGGTCATCGGCTACCAGAACCTGACACGTCCGAAATCCTATCACATCAAGAAAGCCTGACAGATGAAACTCGTTGCCAACTGGTCCTACCCGACTACTATCCGCTTTGGTGCCGGGCGCATTTCCGAACTGGCCGAAGCCTGTGCCGCAGCCGGAATCAAGAAGCCCCTGCTGGTCACCGACAAGGGGTTGGCCGGCTTGCCCGTGACCCAATCCACGCTTGACCTTATGGAAGCCGCCGGACTGGGGCGGGCCATGTTCTCGGAGGTCGATCCGAATCCGAACGAAAAGAACGCCGAGGCTGGCCTCGCTGTCTATCGCGCCGGCGGCCATGACGGGGTCATCGCATTCGGCGGCGGATCGGGGCTTGATCTGGGCAAGGTGATCGCCTTCATGTCCGGCCAGACCCGCCCCTTGTGGGATTTCGAGGATATCGGCGACTGGTGGACCCGCGCCGACCCTATGGGTATCGCACCGATCGTTGCGGTTCCGACCACGGCCGGCACCGGTTCCGAAGTCGGGCGCGCCAGCGTCATCACCAATTCGGTAACGCACGAAAAGAAAATCATTTTCCACCCGAAAATACTGCCAAGCGTGGTGATCTGCGATCCGGAACTGACCGTGGGCATGCCAAAATTCATCACTGCGGGCACTGGTATGGACGCCTTTGCCCACTGTCTGGAGGCCTATTGCTCTCCGCATTACCACCCGATGAGCCAAGGTATCGCGCTGGAGGGTATGCGCCTCGTCAAGGAATACCTGCCGCGCGCCTTTGCAGACGGAACTGATATCGAGGCACGCGCCAACATGATGTCGGCTGCTGCAATGGGTGCCACCGCCTTCCAGAAAGGGCTTGGCGCGATCCACGCCCTGTCGCACCCGATCGGCGCGCATTTTGGCACGCATCACGGGACAACCAACGCTGTTGTGATGGCGGAAGTTCTAAAATTCAACCGTCCAGCGGTCGAAAGTACCCTCGCGTCAGCCGCGAATTATCTAGGCATCAAAGGCGGCTTCGACGGCTTTCTGGAGTTTGTCGTGCAGTTGAACACATCACTCGGCATCCCGAAGAACCTGACCGAACTGGGCGTTTCCAATCCGGACATCGAAGCTCTGACCAAAGACGCGCTGGCCGATCCGAGTACTGGCGGCAATCCGGTCGAAATGACCTACGAGAACACCAAAGCTCTTTTCGAGGCCTGTTTGTAACGTACGTTCCCGCGATCTGGCCGATAATCCTGTCGTGGCGTTATATCCTTGACGGTTAACGTGAATGAAATGCTTTGAACCGGGCGTTAGACCACTCCGACCACAAGCGCTAAGAAGCTAACCTTTTCTGGCCTCCCTATTTTACGGCGAGGCCAGATCCAAGGTTCCAGAAAAGCTCTTCGAATTGCGGAACGTCGACTAACGTTTAACATTAAGTAACTAACTTAATCATTTGTAATTTATAATTTTACCAAAAAACGATCTGATTTCGTGGTTCGGTCAACAAATGCACGCCCTGTCCGGTACCGGCCGGCCTAACCATACAACCGCCCAAGCGGTCGGTTCACCTTCGGTCAAAAACAAACTTCGGGAAAAGCCTTAAAGCCTGCCGACCTGAACCGGCTTCGCTCCCTTGGCCTTTGCGATCAGGCAAAGCCAATCGTGCGCTATGGTGGCCGCTGCAATGGATGTAATTTCCGAGTGGTCGTAGGGCGGCGAAACCTCTACCACGTCCATGCCGATCAGGTTCAGCCCTTCCAGACCGCGAATGAACTCCAGCGCCTGCCACGAGGCCAAGCCTCCGGGCACAGGCGTGCCAGTTCCAGGCGCGAAGGCCGGGTCCAGCCCATCAACGTCAAAGGAAATGTAGACGGGCATTTCACCCGCGCGGTCCCGCGCCACCTTGATTGCCGCATCGATACCGTTCCGATGGATCCACGGGCTCGTCAAAATCTCGAAGCCGTAATCTTCGTCATTAAAGGTCCGCAGCCCAACTTGCGTTGATTTGCTGACATCAATGATCCCTTCGCGCGCGGCGCGCAGGAACATGGTGCCGTGGTCAAGCTTTTCACCGTCATCTTCCCACGTGTCGCAATGGGCGTCGAACTGAATAAGGGCAACCGGACCGTAACGTTTGCTGTGAGCCTTAAGCAGCGGGTAGGCAATCGAATGATCGCCACCCAGAGCCAGAAGCTTGGCGCCGCTTTCCAATATCCGGTCGGCATGCGCCTCGATCGCGGGGCGAACGCTGTTGGGGTGGTGCGGATCGAGATAAACATCGCCGTAGTCCACCACTGAAAGCGTTGAGAACGGGTCGAAACCGTAAGGAAAAGCCTTCAGTTCGGCCAATTGCACCGACGCGGCCCTGATCGCCTGAGGGCCAAGCCTGCAACCCGGACGGAAAGTCACCGACGTATCGAACGGGACACCAGTCACGGCAACGTCCACGCCATCCAGATCGCGGCTGTAATTGCGCCGCAGAAAACTGAGCGCGCCGCCATAAGTCATTTCCGGCCAGCGACCCTTTGTTGTGTCCTTGCGTAAAAATGCTTGATCGCCGCTTTTAGACATCTTTCGAGTTCCTGACCTTTTGAGGCACCACCATGATATTTCCCTAGAAAGTCAGGTAGCAATTAAACACAAAACCACTTGAAGCGAGGTTCTTTTCCCTGTTTTTTCAAAGCTTTGCGACAGCGATAAAAAATCCGGGAAAATACCCGGCGTTTGAAAAAACCAACCGCATTCCGAGGCCCCTTATTATCATATACGCTTGGCCTGACAATAGCGTCGTGGATTACCCCTAACTGCCGCGAACGGGGAACTATCTTGTCATTTGAGAATGGATTCGGGCCGCAGATTTATGAAACAGCGAATTGGCATGGGTTTCCGAAAGCCGGTCCCGGGGCGTTTTTTCACGGTATGAATTCCGTAGCCAATCGTGTAATTATCCTAAAGAAAGGTGCACGGAATGTTACAAGACACAGGCAGGGAACGGCCCCTCTATCTAACGACAAAAGAGGTCGCGGATTTGCTCCGGGTAAAGGAGCGCAAGGTCTATGACCTTGCTGCCGCTGGCGAGATTCCGCATCGTAGGATCACGGGAAAGTTGCTTTTCCCGAGCGCTGAAATCCAGGCCTGGATCGAGGGCGCGGGCCAGTCCCCGTCATCCGAGCGACCGCCCGTTCTGAGTGGTTCGCACGATCCTCTGCTTGATTGGGCCGTGCGAGAGTCCGGATCCGGACTTGCTACGCTTTTCAACGGCAGCTTCAACGGTCTGGACTCCTTCGCCAGCGGGAAAGTAGCGCTGGCCGGATTGCACATTCCTGAAGAAGAAAACTGGAATTTTCAGACGGTCTCGTCCCGAGACCTGCAAAACTGCGTACTGCTGACCTGGGCTGTCCGTACCCGAGGGCTGATCCTTTCGGATCGGTTAAGAAATGACGTCCGGTCTTTCTCCGATCTCAAAGGCAGGCGTTTTGTGTTGCGCCAGCCGGGCGCAGGCGCAGCGTCGATCTTCCAGGATATGCTGTCAAAAAACAGCATGACGGAAAAAGACCTTGTTCCGTCGACTGGTTTCGCCCGCACCGAGGGTGATGCCGCCGCCGCAGTTGCCGCCGACGAGGCTGACGCGGCGCTGGGGATCGAGGCGATGGCGCGGCAATTCCATCTTCCTTTCCTCCCCCTTGTCGAAGAGCGCTTCGATCTGTTGGTTGACCGCCGTTCCTATTTTACCGCGCCGGTTCAAACGCTCTTGTCCTTCGCTCGAGGCGATATGTTTCGGGATAAGGCTGCCGCCATGGGCGGTTACGATCTTGGCGAAATGGGTGCTGTGCGCTGGCTTTCACGGTGAATTGAGCACTGGAATGTCTAGGCATTGCAATCCGGACGAACCCATATCCCACCGGCGCAGGTCTTTACGGCTGAACGTAAATTCTTTCTGAAATTCGGTTTCCGAACCAAAAGTAAAATGGCACCGAACGATTTACCGCGTCCGGCGCCATCACTACCTGACTTAACTGGCTTTTTGTATGTCGCCGGCGCTTGTGGCATTTGGGAAAAAGAGCTGCTGGCCGTCAATTTCGTAGCTGCGGATCGCGTTCTGCCCCTCGGTCGAGAGAACCCAGTCAACAAACTGCTGACCAAGATCGGCTTTCACGTTCGGGTGCTTTTCGGGATTCACCAGAATAATGCCGTATTGGTTGAACATGATCGGGTCACCCTGAACGGCAATCCGGTAATCGCCTTTGTTGCCGAAGGAAATCCATGTAGCCCGGTCGGTCATGATGTAAGCGCCCATGCCAGTACCGGTATTCAGGGTAGCCCCCATGCCGGAGCCTGTCTCGCGATACCAATCGCCCGAGGCTGCCGACACGTCGACGCCCGCTGCGCTCCAAAGGCGCCGCTCCGCTTTGTGCGTGCCGCTGTCATCGCCACGAGAGGCGAACGGCACTTTGGCCTCTGCAATCTTTTTCAGCGCCGAAACAACATCATCCATACCCGCCACACCGGCAGGGTCAGACGGCGGACCAACGATTACAAAGTCGTTGTACATGACGTCGAAGCGTTCGACACCGTCACGATCCGCTACGAATTTTTCCTCTGCCGGCTTTGCGTGAACAAACAGCACGTCACCGTCGCCGTTTGATGCGTTCTTGATCGCCTGACCGGTGCCCACGGCAACCACACGGACCTCGATGCCGGTCTTCTTCTGGAACATCGGCAGTATATATTCGAAGAGGCCCGAGTTCTGGGTGGATGTTGTCGACTGCACCACGATGAACCGGTCCTGCGCAGTGGCAATATTGTTCAACCCGAAAACCATCAAAGTGGTGGCCGCGAAACCGAGTAGTGTGCGTCGCTTCATGATATTACTCCCTATTGATTTCAGACTTTTTTCTGGCGTGAAGGGTCGAGGAAAAGGCGGCCTTCGAGCCAGGCGCGGGCCGCCTCGGAACGGGGAGCGTCGAGGACGCGCGCGGCGGTGCCAGTCTCTGCCACGTGGCCACCATGCATGAAAATGATATCGTCGCCCAATCGGCGGGCCTGTCCGACATCATGTGTCACCAGAACGATTGTCACGCCCTCGGAGTGAGCCTCCATGATCAGCTTTTCGATCGCATAGGTTGAAGCGGGGTCAAGGCTTGAGGTCGGTTCATCCAGAAACAGGACGTCCGGCGCGCAGGCTAGCGCACGGGCCACAGCGAGCCGTTGCTGCTCGCCTCCGGAAAGCACGCGCGAGGGACTATGCGCAAGATCGCCAAGCCGGGCCCTCTCCAGCGCTTCACGTTCCCTCGCCAAGCGATCTGCGCCTCGCACGCCACGGACCTTGAGAGCAAAACGGAGGTTGGCGAGCACTGAGCGGCGCAGCATGACGGGTCTTTGAAAAACCATTGCCTGCGCCCGCCGGGCGTCGCGGTCGAACGGGCCGCCCCTCCAGACAATCGTTCCTTCGGACGGCCTGATAAGGCCATGCAGCAACCGCAGGAGCAAGCTCTTGCCAGCTCCGTTCGCCCCCATGATGACGGTTCGCCTGCCCGGCCGGATCATCAAACTGACGTCCTCGATCAGTCGCTTTTCGCCCGCATGGAAACTGAGCCCTTCGGCCGCCAGAAGTGGCACATCGGCAGTTTCAGCCCGAGCTGCGGCCGTAACCGCCGATCTATCAATCGCCACCTCACGCATAAGCCGACCTGACTGCCGAGGCCCTAAGCGCCATAACGCCAGCGTTCACAACAATCGCTATGGAAAGCAGAACGACGCCCAGCGCCAGCGCCAGTTGCAGATTGCCCTTGGAGGTTTCCAGAGCGATCGTCGTCGTCATGACCCGCGTCACATGGTTGATGTTGCCACCCACGATAATAACAGCGCCGACCTCTGCAACGGCGCGGCCAAACCCAGCCAGAGCCACCGTCAGCAAACTGTAGCGCGCGTCCCAGAGGAGCGCAGAGACGCGGTCCAGCGGCCCGACGCCCAGCGAGGCAAACTGCTCCGAATATTCCAAGTGAAGATCCTCGACAACCTGCTTGGTAAGAGCGGCGACGATGGGCGTGACGAGGATCGTCTGCGCGATGACCATCGCTGTGGGGGTGTAAAGGAGGCTCAAGGGCCCGAACGGGCCTGAGGCCGAGAGTGCGAGATAGACGATGAGTCCGACAACGACGGGCGGCAGGCCCATCAGGGAATTCAGGATGACGGTCGCCACTGTCCTTCCGGGGAACCGGAACGCGCCGACCATTGCCCCCAGCGGAAGGCCGATCAGGCAGGCGATCGCCACTGCCGTCAATGTGATGCGCAGGGACAATCCGATGATCTCGATGAGGTCCGCATCCCCGGCCACGATCAACGCCAATGCTTCAGAAAATATGGCCCAAAAACTATCCATGTATGCATTTTCTCCCGCTTTCGGGAATGAAAGCACCACAAAGCACAAGAAGCAACAAAAAAGGCGCCCAATAGAACGGATTGGCTGGTTTTCTCGAAATGAAAGATGGTCCGCCGCCAGGCAAGGCGCGCGCGCACTTAAGACAGACACTGGTTTGCAGGGTGTCGGAAAGGAAAAGTGTGTTGGTGCATGGGATCGGCATGCCCGCAGGCATATTGCTGTCCGACACGGCGAGCCTCACCGCGGATCAACGCCGAACACTATGCGCGGCACTAATTTTCGGCCATTGGCAGGCTTAACCGTGAAATATCCGAAATCGGTCTAATACCAATTTCAGCTCCGCCTCATGACAGCCCGATCCCGACGTCTCAGCACCAACTGGCTTCAAAGGACGTCGGCTTGTGCAACATTTCCTGCACGTTGGCCTCGATGAGCCTGTAACCTACGTTCCCGAAGAGCGTCTGGCGTCCATGATTCATGCTCAGCGTCGGACTGCCTTTCACGTCGTGCTTTTGGCTAAGCCCGTAGTCTATGGCCAACTGCGCCATCGCCTCGGACGACCTGATCTTTTCGTCAACCAAACCATAATCCACACCGAGGTGTCCGGCTATTTCCTTGTGGACGTTCCAGTCGGAAATATCGCGAGCCGACTCGAAAAAAGCGCGGCGAAGCTCCCATGCTGCGCGCGTGGAATGGCGATCCAGATAGGGAAGCTGCACGCCACCGCTTTCAACTTCTTCGCGCTCGATAATCTCGACGGCTTTTACGAACAGATGCGGGCTTGCAGAGGTGCGAGGCTGGTTTTCCATCCAGATTGACTCGTGCACGCGGACGTGCGGAAACTGTTTTGCTATATGCAGTACATGCGCATTATAGCCTGAATACCCGCCCTTATCCTTCCATTGCTCTTCGATTTTGCCGCGCGCGTCCGGAAAAACCGAACAGAAATGGTTCTCGATTTCGATTTCGTCGCCAAACCTTTGAACGAGTTGCTCTATCCTGCGGTGGGCCACGTAGGCCCAGATGCACAAAATGTCCGAGTAATAATAAATCTGAACCGGCACCATGGAAAAGCTCCTCTGACGACTATTTTCTGTTTCGTATCGCTATCCGTTTTCAGGGTGGAATCGTAACAGGACACATCGATACAGATAGAAATGAACGTGCAATCATTCAACCGCCACCGTCACGTCAGAACTTGGCGGCCCGGGACGGCAATTCAAGAATTCCGCCCTCCTGTGCCGGACCACGTCCGGCAATACACGTAGCCAGGCTATTTCAATCTAGGTGTCTGAAACAAATATACCTTCAGTCCACCATGCGACACGGGCGGCCCCGGAGGCGCGAAGGGTAACCCCGAGGCTTTGGCGAGTGACTTGTCGCTCGTGATCATGCCGACACGCCAACCGGAAAACCGGGTCAGCAGAGTTTTTCCGAGTGCGCCATAAACCGAAAAAAGAAGTCGCTTGTCACCGATCCGTCCCCCGTAAGGCGGATTGACGATCACCAGGCCGGGCGGTCCGTCTGGCGGCTCAAGATCGCTGACGGCCTGATGCCGGAAGTCCGTGAACGCCTCGACACCTGCGCGGGCAGCGTTGGCTTGGCTCATATTGATTGCCCCGGCATCGCGGTCGCTACCGAAAAAACGGACAGATGGCGTCGACACATTCCGGATAGCGCGCATTCGCTGCCAGGCGGCATCGTCGAAGGTTGCCAGTTGCTCAAAGGCGAAACTTCTCGACCGACCGGGAAACGGTCCCGCGGCCATTTCGGCCGCCTCTATAACAAAAGTGCCCGATCCGCACATCGGATCGACGACAGGCTCCGACCCGTCAAAACCGCACTGCCGCAAGAACAGGTACGCCAGTGTTTCGCGCATCGGCGCCTTGCCGACCGCCTCTTTGTGTCCGCGCTTGTGCAAGGATTCACCGGATGTATCGACGCTGATTGTGCACAGGTCATCATCGATGCGTACTTTGACCGACACGCCTCCGACAGGCGCGATCTCCGCACCCAGTTCCTCTCGGATCGCCTTTTCAATCCTCTGGGCCGCAGCACCCGCATGATAGATGCGGGAAGCTTTGCACGTTACCTCGACACGTACCGGAACGTCAGGCCGCAAGACATCAGCCCAAGGGAATTTGCGCGCACGTTTGTCAAGTTGCGCCAAATGGAACGCCCTGAATGATCCGATGCGAGCAAGGACACGGCTGGCACCGCGCAGCTCAAGGTTCGCACGCCAGACTTCCGGCCAGCCGCCCGTCACGTTCACGCCACCTACAACGGTCGTCGGATTAACAAAGCCCTTGGCTTGCGCCTCTTCGCAAAGGACTGCCTCCAGCCCTGGAGAGGCCACGAGAAAAATCTCGAACTCAACATCTGTGCTCATACAATCGGCATCTTCAGAAAAAACCTTTTAGAGTGAGGACCTTCACTCTGTTGTTCCCGAACTTCGACAACAGAGGTGTGATACCGCGACAAACACCAAAGCAGTGCCGTAAGAGAACGGCCGCATTCTTTGGGCTCTTCTTATCACACCGTCCCGCCCTGACAATCCCTCGACAGGGCTCGTCTGGTCATTCGATACCGATCCGACCGCCGCAAGCCGGCTTCACATAAACCGGCTTTGATTGACGAAATACAAGTTATGGCAAGAGATAATCGACCAGAAATCCGTTGAACAACGTCAGTTCCAACAGCCATATGAACACGCCGTACAAAACGGCCAATGTTCCGAGGCCTGCAAAAACTGCATTCTGCCATGTGTCCTTGCTGCTCAACCGAACGAAAAGCAGGACAGACAAAGGTCCGCCGATAACGAAGCCAAACAACAACAGTGCAACCGTAAATGTGACGAGCCAAAGGAACATCTCCACTTCGGATTTTCCCTGTTCATCCTGTTCAACTGCCGGCTCTGCGACTTCTGCCGACCCTTGGTCGCGTCGTTGCCGAACAATATCCAGCACAAGCTGAGCACTACACAGCAGGACGCCCGGCACACCGACCAGCAGCGGCATAAAAGCGGCCTTGCTCGGCAAGCCCAGCGCCAGGAGGCACGCCCCGGCGAACAGGAACAACATTACGAGGCTCGTCAAAATTCTGTCGTTAAAGATCATAGTGTACATCCTTGCCACCCTTATTCGTGTGAAGCCGATAAATATAAATGCCGATAGTCATGATAATCGCCGCGATCAGAAGAAGCGACAGCGGACGAAGGAAGAATGTAGGCCCCCAGATCGCCAGCGCCTTGTGTATGGAGTCCTCGGCAATCGATCCCAACACCAGACCAATGACAAAGGGCGGCCTCGGCCATCCGTGTTTCTTCAGGAAATAGCCCAGAACGCCAATCACAAACAGCAGGACAATGTTTTCCCAAGCTGCCTCCGACAGGAAGGCGCCCAGAAATGCCAGTACCAGCACGAACGGGATCAGCAGTGCGCCGCGCACGAACACCAGCAGGGAAAATGCCGGCGCCATGGCAAGAAAAACAAACACCGAAAGGAAATTCGCCAGCGCCAGCGCCCAGATGAGAGACCACACGAGGTTCATACCGGTCAGAGCCATTTGCGGCCCCGGCTGGATGCCGAGCATGACGAAGGCACCGATGAGAATTGCCATGCCCGAACTGCCAGGCACACCGAAGAACAACGTCGGCAACAGTGAGCCGCCTTCTTTCGAATTGTTGGCGGTTTCGGGCGCGATGATACCACGCACGTCGCCCTTGCCGAAGGTCTCGGGGTTTTTACAGGTCTGGACAGCGTGCCCGTAGCACAACCACGATGCGGCGTCTCCACCGAGGCCGGGAATGGCCCCGATCGCGGCCCCGAAGATCGACGTACGGAATGTCAGCCAAGGATGGCGGAAGACGTCCAGTATTCCGTCTATCACTTGCGCGAAATCATATCGGGCGGCCTTCCCTTTGACCTCGGCGATAGTGCCGCCCTTGACACCGAGGGCTATCATTTCCGGTATCGCGAAAATCCCCAGAACGGCCGCTACGACGCTGACACCGTCCCACAGGAACAATTCGTCAAAGGTAAAACGTTGCGCGCCTGTGTGCGGGTCAAGTCCCACCAGCGACACCATAATACCCAATAGCCCGACGGAAATCCCTTTGATCAGGCTACGACCGGAAAGCATCGCGATGAAGGTAATTCCGAACAAGGCAAGCAGGAAAAACTCAGCGGGGCTGAACGCCAGAACGACCGGCCGAAGGACCGGCAGCATTGCCGCCAAGAAAAGCGCTCCGATCACGCCGCCAACACCGGATGCACCAAGTGACGCCCCGAGGGCACGGCCTGCTTCGCCGCGTTGCGCCATGGGATAGCCGTCAACAATCGTTGCCGCATCCGGACCGGTGCCCGGAACGCCAAACAAGATCGAGGGTATCGATCCGCCGGTATGCACCACAGCATGCATCGCCAGAAGGAAAACCGCGCCGGCCAGCGGATCCATCCCGAAAACGAAGGGGATCAACAATACGATGCCGAGTTTGCCGCCGAGTCCGGGAACGGCTCCGAAAAACATTCCGATCGGGATGGCAAGCAGGATGAGTCCCATTAAATACGGCGTCGTCAATATATCCCACAAGGGACCGAAAATTGCGTTTACATCCACGGTTTTGCCTCCCAGCACCAAAAAACTTGCCACAACTCCATACAGAATCGAACAGGCAAAGCCGTTGACCTCTATTGGTTGTGATCTTAACCTTTACGCTATGGCGAGCGATTTTCATTCTCAATTTTTTTTGGACCGCCGTTCCTCATAAAGGAACGTCGGTAAGTCAGAATTTGCCTTGCAGCGAGACTGTGCTTTGCTTGCTGTATCGAAAAAAAGGGAGAATAATTATGATCGCAGGTTTTGTGGGCGTCGGCGCAATGGGCGAAGCAATGGCCGGACATGCCGCAAAAGCCGGGTTTGACGTCAAGGTGTTTGACGCGGATCAATCGGTAATGGATCGGCTACAAGCAAACGGTCTGATGGTTGCATCCAGCCTATCCGACCTAGGTCAAAAGGCGGACGTGATCATCATCATGGTTGCAACGGACAGTCAGTGCGAAACCGTCGTGGACACGTTGCTGGCCTCTGGCGTCAAGAAAGGCGCGGTTATAGTCGTCAGCGCCACGACGCACCCGAGAACCATGGTCGAATTGTCGGCCAGATGTCAAAAGCAGGGTTTGGGATTCGTGGATGCGCCTGTTTGCTACGGAATGCAGGGCGCGAAGAACGGCAACCTAATTTCGCTGTGCGGCGGCAGTAAGAGCGACATCGAAAAGGTCTCTCCTGTTCTAATGAGCTATAGCCGCAGCGTCGAACATATCGGCGACGTCGGATGCGGGCAGATCGCAAAAACCTGCAACAATATGATGCACTGGGCCGCCTGCGTCGCCAATTACGAAACTCTGGCGCTAGCAAGGGCTTGCGGGATCAATGCCCAATCCATGCGGGAGACATTGCTGAAATGTCCGGCCCGCAACACGACACTGGAGCGTTGGGACACGACACGGTTCACATGGCACGAGAAAGACATGGATGTGGCATTGGACCTAGCCCAGAAGGCCGACCTGCCCCTGCCCCTCTTTGGTGCGGTCGACCAACTGGTTAAACTACTGGGACCGGACATGGTGAAATCGCTTTTACATGGCGGACCGGCCCATTACCTCGGCAAAGAAATCAGCGAAATACATCAGTAAATGTTACCTATCAGCGACGGCATATTCCTTCATATGGAACAGCATCCCGTTGACAGAAACATGTACCAAGATTAAGATTTTTCTGCATAGTGAATTCAAGGAGGCGGCATGCCAGACGATAAGAACGCAGATGGTGGCGTAGGCCACAACAGCGAAAACCGCGAAAAGGTGGTTTGGGAACGCTGGACAAGAAAGCGGACATTTGTCCGCGCGCTGGAAGGCAACTACAGCGAGATGAAAGAAGAGCTGTACAAACAACCGCGCGTTTACAAAACGCGTGACATGAAGTGGAAAGGCGGCCCCCACAACTTCGGCAAGAAGGTCGTGAACCCGCAGGCGAACAAGATTGCCCAGTCGATCGAAGCACATGTCGATGCCTTTGCACCACATGGCTATGGCCAGATTCATGGACACATGAACTCTGCCGTATTCTTTGTCCTGAAAGGCAAAGGGCACGATATACATGACGGTCGCCGGATCGATTGGGAAGCCGGTGATGCCCTGATCGTCGAAAACGGCTGTGTTCACCAACACCTGAACGACAGCGACGACGAAAGCATCGTGCTGGTCCTGAAGGCCAAGCCATTGTTCCTGTTCATGCATATGATATTTCAGGAAATGGTCCAGTTTCCACCGACAGAGCCTGTGCCGGGCCACGAAGACTATCACCCGCCGCTGAGCCTCTAGGCCGCACAGGACAAGAACAGAAAGGACAGGACAATGGATCCATCTACATTCGCGGACGTCATCGAGCGGCAGCGCGCCAAACAGGGCGCACCTGAAGTTTCCTTTTACAAGGACGCACTCGAGGCAAGCCAGCAGTTCCGCAAGGAGTACGACGACCGTCTGAACGTCGTAAAATACGGCCAGATGCCGCTGGAACGTTCAGCCGACGGTCTGATCAAGCATATCATCAATGAACGCATGGACACCAAAGAGTGCTGCATTGACGTCTACATGCAGTTTATCGAGGCTCACAAGGCCACCGGCACCAGCCGCCACCTGACCGAAGAGATCGCATTCGTGATCGAGGGTACAGGCCATGACCTGCATTATGACGTGAATTTCGCGTGTAAAGTTGAGTTCGAATGGACGTGGGACACAACCCCAAAGAAATTCGAATGGGGACCGGGTGACTTCATCTATGTGCCACCATACGTTGCACACAAGCGGTTCAACACTTCTGACATCGAGGCGCGGATTGTCGTGTGCAACAGTCGCATCATGAAGGCCATCGGACTAGACTGGTTCGACCAGCTTGAACCTGCGGAAGGGTTCGAGGACGTTTGGGTGCCGCCAGCCGACTAAATTCAACGCGGAGCATGTGCCAGATCAAGAGCACAGCTCCGCTTTTCACCAGGGAGGACTAAATGAAGAAATTTCTAGCGACCTTGACCGTAGCTTCGGTTATGGCTCTGCCCGTCTGGGCTCAGGGCTATTTTGAAGGCAAGACAATAACCTATATCATCTCCACGGATCCCGGCGGAGGATATGACGCATATGGACGACTAATCGGCCGTCATTTGGAAAAGAAACTCGGCGCAGACAAGATCATTTTTAAGAACCTGCCGGGTGCCGGACACATCGTGGGTGCGAATACGCTTGCCGCGTCCGAGCCTGACGGCCTGACAATCGGCACTTTCAACACAGGCCTGATTTATGCGCAGATCCTGCAGCGCGACGGGATCGCCTTCGATCTGGCCAAGATGAGCTGGATCGGTAAAGCCGCCGCCGACGCCCGCGCCATCATTCTCGGAACAAACAGCGGATTGACGAGTTTTGACGACTTGCTTTCGAGCAAGGACACTGTGAATTTTGCGGCAACCGGCATCGGCTCCGCATCCTTCACCGAAACCAAAATGCTTAAGGATGCCTTTGACCTCAACATCAAGTTGATACCGGGCTATAACGGCAACGAAGGCGAAATGGCCATGTTGCGAAGCGAAGTCGCCGGTCAGGTCGGTAGCTACGGATCGCTGAAGCCGTTTATCGACACCGGCAACGGATTTGCCGCCGTCGCAATCGGTGGAGGGTTAAAGCCGCAGGCGATTGACTACGCCAAGTCCGACAAGGCCAAATCCATCATCAATCTGATCG
>JAHEFH010000137.1 GCA_024640245.1 Paracoccaceae bacterium
GCGGCCATGATGGTTCCGCCGGATGAGGCATAGGAAATCCGATGTCGATCAGTGACACTGCGATAATCCACTCCACGGCCGTTATCGAATATGGAGCGACCATCGGCGACGATTGCCGTGTTGGTCCATTTTGCATCATTGGCAAGGATGTGACGCTCGGCAAGGGTGTGGAGTTGAAGTCCCATGTCATTATCGAAGGCTGGACCGATATCGGGGATGGAACCGTCATTTTCCCGTTTGCCTCGATCGGCCACATCCCGCAGGACCTGAAATTCGGCGGCGAGCGGACCAAACTGGAAATCGGCGCGCGCAACCGGATCCGCGAATACGTGACGATGAACCCGGGCACCGACGGCGGTGGCGGGTTGACCAAGATCGGCAATGACGGGTTGTATATGATAGGCGTCCACGTCGGTCACGATTGCATCATCGGCAACCACGTGATCATGGCGAACAATGCGTCGCTGGGTGGGCACTGTATCATCTCGGACAACGTGATAATCGGCGCTCTTGCCGGCGTGCACCAGTTCTGCCGAGTCGGGCGTGGCGCGATGATTGGCGGTCTTGCAGCCGTCGTTTCGGATGTCATTCCTTACGGTACCGTCGTTGGAAAGAGGGCCACGCTAGAGGGGCTGAACTTGGTCGGACTGAAGCGCCGCAATGCGGCAAAAGAGGACATTTCCGGATTGCGCGCCGCGTACAAGGAACTTTTTTACGGTGATGGCGCACTGCGCGAAAAGGCGAGTTCGCTGCGTGGTCAGTCCGGCGACAATGCTCTGGTCGAGGAAGTTCTGGATTTCATCCTGTCGGAAAGCGGCCGGTCCATCAGCACCCCGTCCGAGGACTGATCCCCATGCCTGCCCCGACCGACCGGAAAGAGGCTGGCGGCTTGGCGATCCTGGCCGGCACCGGCGATCTGCCGCGGTTGCTGGCAGAAAAATGCCGTTCCACAGGGCAAGGCTATTTGGTTGTGCAGTTCCCCGGCGTTCCTCTGGACTGGACCGATGGCCATCCGGTCGAAGCGGCCGAGTTCGAGAAATTTGGACATATTTTCAAGACACTGAGGGCGCATGGCTGTACGCGCGTGGCTTTCGCCGGAGCAATGTCGCGGCCCAAACTGAACCCGACCCGGTTCGACCGCAAGTTCCTGTCTGTCGCCCCGACACTGTTGTCGGCCCTGAAAGGTGGCGACGACGCGACGCTGCGCGCGATAAGCAAGATCATGGAAGACGAGGGCTTCGAAGTGATTGCTCCGCACAGCGAGTTGGACACTCTGTTGGTCGAGGCAGGTGTTCTTACCAAGATGCGTCCTTCCGACGAGGATAAATCCGACGCGGCGCGTGCGCAGATTATCGTCGATGCCATGGGGGCTGTCGATGTTGGGCAGGGTGCTGTCGTAGCGCAGGGCATTTGTCTCGCGGTCGAGAGTATTCAGGGTACGGACCGGATGTTGCAATTCGTCGCCGAGACCGCTGCGGGCTTCCGACTGGACCCAAAAGGCAGCAAAGGTGTTCTCTACAAGGGCGTCAAACCGGATCAGGACCGACGGATGGATGTTCCCACCGTAGGTCCAGAGACGGTTGATATGGCGGCTAAGGCCGGTCTGGCAGGGATTGTGATGGAGGCAGGCGAAATTCAGGTGCTTGATCTGCCAAAAACCATTGCGCGTGCCGATGCGCAGGGTCTGTTCCTTTGGGCCCGACCGAAGGGCGCGGGTGCCGCTTGACCTCCAAACGGACATTTTTCCTGATTGCAGGCGAACCATCCGGCGACAGTCTGGGCGCCAACCTTATGGCAGGTCTGAAGAAAATCTCTGAAACGGAAGTGGAGTTCGTCGGGGTCGGCGGGCCTTTGATGGAGGCAGAGGGCCTGAAGAGCCTGTTCCCGATGTCCGACCTGTCGGTCATGGGGCTAGTCGAGGTCCTGCCTAAAATTCCGGTGCTGTTGCGGCGGGTGCGGCAGGCCGCCGATGCTGTGATCGCCCGGAAGCCGAAGGCACTTATCACGATCGACAGCCCGGATTTCACCCTGAGGGTGGCGGGGCGCGTCAAGCAGGCGCTGCCGGATTTGAAAACTATCCACTATGTCGCGCCCTCGGTCTGGGGCTGGCGGCCGGAACGGTCGCAGAAAATGGCCCGCTGCATCGACCATGTACTTGCACTGCTTCCCTTTGAGCCACCCTATATGGAGCGCGCCGGTATGACCTGCGATTTTGTCGGCCATCCTGCCGTGGCAGCAGAGCAGGCCACCAACGTGCAGAAAGAAACCTTGCGCAAGGACCTCGGACTGGGTGATGCGCGCGTGGTCACGCTTTTGCCTGGGTCTCGGGTGGGCGAGATCAAACGCATGGCGCCAGTGTTAGGTGCGGTAGTGTTAAAGCTGAGCCTCGAGGAACCTGACCTTCAGTTTGTGCTGCCCGCTGCAGGGGCCGTGATTGGCCCGTTGCGTGCGGCCGTGTCTGCATGGGCCGTCCAGCCGATCATTCTCGACCCGTCCGGTATGCGCTCGGAAGACGCCGAAATGCGTAAACGTACTGCCTTTGCCATAAGTGATCTGGCGGTAGCGACATCTGGAACCGTATCGCTGGAACTGGCCGCGGCGGGCTGCCCGATGGTGATAGCCTATCAGGCGAACTGGATGACGACGCGGATGGTCAAGAGGCTGGCACTGATCGATACCGCGAACCTGATCAATATCGTCACCGAAACCCGCGTCATTCCGGAGTTCCTGTTCGAAAACTGCCGTGCCGAGTTGATCGCGCCTGCCGTGTTGGACCTGCTGCGCAATCCCGACGCGCGCCGACAACAGGTGCAAGCCTGCGATGCTACGATGGAACTGTTGGGACGCGGGCAGGCCGATGCCGGTACGCGGGCCGCGAAGTCGGTCCTGCGGGCGATCTCGTAACCGGCGGCGGCCCGGAACGCCCATCGCCGCTTGACCTTTTTTCCCGATATCGACCAGAGTTGACGCATGGCATTGAAAAATCAAATCACCCGTACCCCCTGCGCAAGCGACCCGAACTTCCGTCCGGATTTTCTGGCAAGCTGGCAGGATTGTCCGGCCAAGGTTTCCGAACTGCTGTCCGCCACCGCCGAGCATAGCCCGTATCTGCGGTCGCTGATGGAGAAGGAGTCAGACTGGTTGGCTGACGCGCTGGAACACGATCCGGACGACGTGCTGGACCGCGCGCTGGCCGAGGTGGACCGGAGTGGCGAGGCAGTGCTCGCCTCGACCCTCCGTCGGGCAAAACGTCGGATAGCACTACTGGCGGCGCTCTGCGATCTGGGCGGTGTCTGGTCATTGCATCAGGTGACCTCCGCCTTGACGCAGTTCGCCGATTTTTCGGTTCAAGCGAGTTTCCAGTTTCTGGTCGCGCAGGAAGTCGCGACTGGCAAGTTGCCGGAAGAGGCCGCCGACGATCCCGTGAATTGTGGTGGGATTTTCGTGCTGGCGATGGGAAAAATGGGTGCGGGGGAACTGAATTACTCTTCGGATATCGACCTGATCGTGTTGTTCGACGGTAACCGGTATCAATCTGACGACGTGATGACGGTGCGCGGGCAGTTTATCAAAGTGACGCGGAAAATGATGCGGATTTTGTCCGATGTGACCGCTGAGGGCTATGTTTTTCGCACGGACCTGCGCCTTCGTCCGAACCCCTCGGTAACGCCGGTCTGTTTTGCCGCCGACGCAGCGCTTCGATATTATGAAAGCCTCGGGCGGACCTGGGAGCGTGCCGCCTTTATCAAGGCGCGGGTCTGTGCTGGCGACATGAAGGCGGGCAACGCCTTTCTGGAGGAGTTGACGCCGTTTATCTGGCGCAGACATCTGGATTTTGCTGCCCTTCAGGACACTCACGACATGCAGTTGAAAATCCGAGAGCATAAAGGACTTTCGGGGCCGATTACCTTGCCGGGGCACGATCTGAAACTGGGGCGCGGCGGTATCCGCGAAATCGAATTCTATGCCCAGACCCGGCAGTTAATCGCCGGTGGTCGCGATCCGGAACTGCGCGCACGCGCTACCGTCCAGACCCTGAAAGATCTTGCCGAAAAGGGCTGGATCGGTGCCGACACAGCGGAAGCGCTGACCGAGTCCTATGAGGACCTGCGCAAGCTGGAGCACCGCGTGCAGATGATAAACGATGCCCAGACGCACCACTTGCCGTCGTCCGATGGCCAGATGCGTGCGCTCGGCGAGTTTTGCATGTATCCGGACGTCGACAATTTCCGCAAGGCGCTCAAGGCGCGACTGGAGCAGGTTCACGTCCTGACAGAGAGCTTTTTTGCGCCCGAAGCCGCTGACAAGACCGCAGAGACAGTCAAACTGCCACCTGTCGCTTCCTCGATCGTCGAGCAATGGCCAACGCTTCCGGCATTGCGCTCCGAACGCGCGTTAACGATTTTCGAACGGTTGAAACCGCAGATTCTGAAGAAATTGACCGAGGCTGCCGATCCGGATGACGCTATAGCCGAATTTGACAGGTTTATCAGGGGCCTGCCTGCCGGAGTTCAACTGTTTTCGCTTTTCGAATCCAACCCGCAAATCCTGGACCTGCTGGCCCATATCTGCACGACGGCACCCAGCCTGTCGGCCTATCTCGGTCGCAATGCGGGCGTTCTCGATGCGGTGGTATCCGGCGATTTTTTTCAGCCTTTGCCGGGACGCGAGGTTCTGGAGCGTAGCCTGCGGGCTGTCGTTGAGCGCGAGTCGGATTACGAGGAGCAGTTGATTGCCGCGCGGCGCTGGCAGAAGGAACGGCATTTCCGGATCGGGGTTCTGCAGTTGCGAGGCCTGGCCAGTGACGCGGAAACCGCGCAATCCTATTCGGACCTTGCCGGAGCCTGTCTGGAAGTAATGCTTTCCGCCTTCCAGACGGAATTCGCCAGGAAATACGGTGTTATAGAGGGCGGTGGCGTCGCGGTTCTGGCCATGGGCAAACTCGGGTCGGGCGAGATGACGCCGACCTCCGACCTTGATCTGATACTGGTTTATGACGCGGCGGGGCAGACTGCCTCTACCGGACCCAAGGAACTGGCCGTCACGACTTATTTTTCACGTTTTACGCACGGCCTGATCACGGCCCTTTCCTCGCCGATGGCGGGTGGCAAGCTCTATGACGTGGACATGCGTCTGCGGCCGTCGGGTCGAAGCGGCCCGGTCGCGACAAGTCTGGCGGCCTTCAGGGACTATCAGGAAAACAAGGCATGGACCTGGGAACATCTGGCTCTGACGCGGGCTAAATGCGTTGCCGGCTCGAAAGCAGTCGGAGAGCGTATTGAGGAAGTCCGGAAAGCCATTATTTGCCGAAAGAGGGACCCCAAAACCGTTGCGGCGGATGTGATAGAAATGCGGGAACGGATCGAAAAGGGAAAACCTACCCACTCGGAGGTCTGGGGTATCAAGGCGCGGCGCGGCGGTTTACTGGACATCGAACTTATCGCGCAAACCTTCTGCCTGTTAGGCAACTCCGCGATGCGGAAACCGGCCGAACAGCTGGCCGCCGCCTCTGAACTGGCGCTTCTGGGCAAGGAAGATGCCGAGAAACTAGCGCAGGCGCATATCTTCTTTAAGACGTTCCAATCCGGACTGCGCTTGCTGCTGGAGGAAGGAAAGACACCCGAGGACCTGGGGCAGGGCGGGCGGGATTTCCTGCTTGGATCGCTGGGTCTCGACAGTCTGGATGACCTTCTTAAGCGTATCGAAGAAACAGCACAGGATTGTGCTGAACGTATAGACAGGCTGTTGAACAATCTGGCACAATCGAGGACCTGAAAAGGCTTGGATGATATGACGAACGAATATCTGGATATAGATGCACGCGGCATGATCCACGAAGCTTATTGCATCGAAGGGATCACCGAGCAGGATTGCCGGACAATCTTTCTGGATTGGGCCATGTTCGCGCTGGACACACCGCCGGTTGCCGAGCAACTGGAACGGTTTTTGCTAGTTTATGGAACCGACAATCCGGACCACCCGATGACGAGGGTGATCCGGCTGGGTCTGGACCAGTCAAGCCAGAAGACCGGCCGCAAGGGCGGACGTATGGGCCGGCAAAAGCGCTAGTCGCCCAGCGCGTCCAGAATGCGTGCCCAGCTGCGCATTCCCTTGTGGAAAGAGCGCATGTCGTATTTTTCATTCGGGCTGTGGATGCTGTCATCATCCTGACCAAAACCGATCAGCATTGATTGCAAACCAACTATGTCCTGAAAAAATCCTGCAATCGGGATCGAACCGCCGCATCCTGCAAAGACGCCCGGTTTGCCCCATTCGTCGGACAGGGCGGCGCGGGCGGCCTCGAAAGCCGGATTGCCGATTTCCATCATAGCCGCCCTTGTGCCGCTCTCGGACACGAATTCCGCGGTGCAATCCGCAGGCAGGTGGGCCTTGATATGGGCCCGGAATGCGGCGCGGATCTTGACAGGATCCTGATCGCCGACCAGACGGAAACTGACCTTGGCATGCGCCTCTGACGGCAGGACGGTTTTGAACCCTTCGCCGGTGTAGCCGCCCCAGATACCATTTACCTCGCAGGTCGGACGCGACCAGACTTGTTCCAGAATGGATCGTCCGGGTTCGCCAGCGGGCACACTGAGGCCGACTTCGCCAAGAAATTTTTCTCCGTCGAAGCCTAGATTGCGCCATTGCTCCGCTACCTGTTCCGGCAGTTCCGGCACGTCGTCGTAAAACCCGTCCAGCGTCACGCGGCCATTGTCGTGCAGGGCAGTAAGCGCCTTGGTCAGAACGTGGATAGGGTTGGCCGCAGGTCCGCCGTACATGCCTGAATGCAGGTCCTTGGAGGGTCCGGTGATCTTGACCTCTTCCTTGAGCATGCCGCGCAGCATGGTGACGATGGTCGGCGTGTTCGGCTCGACCATACCTGTATCACAGATAAGTGCGATATCGGCACGCAACTCTTCCGCGTTGTCCTGCATGAATGGGACCAGAGAGGGCGAACCGCTTTCCTCCTCGCCTTCGAAAAATACACTTATCTTGGTTGGCAGCTTGCCGGTAACGGCCTTCCATGCGCGGCAGGCCTCGACAAAGGTCATCAACTGGCCCTTGTCATCCGACGATCCGCGCCCGCGAATGACCTTGCCGTTGGGCGTGTCTTCGATTGCCGGATCAAACGGCGGGCGG
>JAHEFH010000027.1 GCA_024640245.1 Paracoccaceae bacterium
GTCTCCGTCCAGATCGTGGGCCCGGGTCAGGCCCTGCCTGCGGATGCGGACCTTATCCTGTTGCCCGGCACCAAATCCACCATCGGCGATCTGGCCTACATGCGGGAGCAGGGCTGGGACAAAGACGTCGCCGCGCATGTGCGCCGCGGTGGACGCGTGCTTGGAATTTGCGGCGGTTACCAGATACTTGGCCGGTCAATCGAGGACCCGCAGGGTATCGAAGGCATCGCCGGCAGCCATCCGGCGCTGGGCTTGCTGGACGTGACCACGGTGATGCAACCGAAGAAGACCCTCACGGAAGTGACGGCGTGCCATGTCGGATCCGCCAATGAGGTTTCAGGTTATGAAATCCACATCGGTCAGACATCGGGGCCGGATTGTGACAATCACTGGCTAACGGTCGGGGGTCAGCCGCATGGCGCGGCCTCTCCGGATGGTCGGGTGATGGGATGTTATCTCCACGGCCTGTTTTCGGCAGATGCATTCCGGGCGCATTTCCTGAAAGAAATGGGTGTTCAAAGCGGTGGCCTGCAATTTGACCGTACAATTGACCATACGCTGGATGAACTGGCGGCGCATCTTGAGGCGCACCTTGATCTCGACGCGATACTGGCGCTTGCCGCAACCGTGCGGCGGCTAGACGTCTGAACGGCCCTTTTCCAGCGCGGCCCTGACCTCCTCACGCACAATTTTGCGGATATTCAGCGTGATATTCTCGCCCCATGCGGCCTGCAATTCTGCCTGGATCAGATCATAGACTTTCACAAGAATGTCTTCCTCATCGAGGTCCAGCGCGGCAAATACGTTCTGTGGCGGCGCCTCGGCGTCGGATTCGGATACTTCTTTTGGTTCTTGCTCCGGAGTTGCCTCAATTTCAGCAGGAGCCGGTTCAAAGTCAGTGAGGGTCTCGGGCTCCGGTTCCTCGTCAGGAGTCGTTTCAGGGTCTAGCGCTTCGGCTAGTTCGGCCAGAGTCTCTTGGTCCTCTACCTCTGCCGGAATGGCTTCCCGTTCTTCCTCGTAGTGGCCTACATCAAAATGCGGTTCATATGAGGAATGATCGACCACTGTATCCAGCGCTTCTGATCCGTCACTTTCGTGACTTTCGGATGCGTCGGTTTCGGGCGAAGCAGTTTCGACCGGATCGGCCCGCAATTCAGTCTTTTTAGACTGAACCGGCTCATGCATAAGTTCCGGCGGCGTGTCGGCGGTACGATCAGGCGCCGACTGGAACTGCCGCCAGCTTTGCAGGGCACTGCTGGCGGTTACGTCCTGCAACCCGGAGCCCGACAGGCCGGCGGATGGTATGTGCAAGACGTTCGGCTCCTCGTGGAAAGGGAAGCTCTCGAATGCCGATGCCTTTGAGGCCTTGGAAATACGGGAAAGGAATTGTTTCTTGAAGGCGTCCGCTGCCGCCTCTGTTTCCGCGCCATTCACGTCATTTTCGTTTTCAGCGGGTGCCGAAGGTTCCAGCTTTGGCAATTTCGCCCGGACTTGTTCTGCGAAAACCTTGAGGTCCAGGGGTTCCGGGATTTTTTCCCGCGGCTCGGTTACACGCTTTTCGGGCGCGCCCGAATTTTCCATCACCCCGTCGGAGCTGTCGTGAAGTTTCAATACCGGCGGTTCTGTGGAGGCGAGAAAATCCGGATCCTTTGGCTCATCCGGAGATTTGGCCGGGAAAACCGGATTGTGGAAACCCATAGAACGGACCCGTGGTTTTGCGCGCGCGTCAGAGTTCTCGGCCGCGACAGCCTCCACCGCGTCCGACAGCGCGGCGTCTTCGGTATCCGGATCCGACGCCATCGGTTCGGCGCTCTCTGCGGAGGAGCTTTCGGTTTTTTTTGTTTCGTCAGCTTGAGACCTGCCTGCCTCGATCCGGCTTGAAATTTCGGAAATTCGTTCGGCCAGAGGACCGTTGGCGGCACCAAGTCGTTCATCGAAAGAAGGCAGGTCATCTTCCACATCAGCGTTGCGGGACCGAAAGCGCTTCAGGATGCTCAAGACAGTGCTCGAGGTTGCAGACGTTTTTGGCGTCTGGACTTCTTCTTTGGACTGGTCGATCGCGCGCTTATCCATAAACCACACTCTGATCTAGACTGTGCAGGTGACCGGTCCGATATTCAGGAGCATGCCGCCCGTACTTGTAAAAATACGGGCAATTCGATAATACGCCACTCTGCTCGTCACTTGCGCCGATTATTCGACGCGTTTTATTATGAGGCGATGCTACACAAAATAGCCGCCCAGACAATCATATTGTTTAAAAATTTTGCAAGACTAGCGTTTTTGCAACTTGTCCAGCAGTTTGAACCGTGTCGCCTGTGGCGAATTTCGGCCATTTACCGCCGAATAGTTCACATCGGGGTCATAAGCCTCCACACCCAGGTTCAGGTGGCTGGCAGTCATCAGTCCCATTTCGGACAGTACGGTATAGGCCGCAACCTGTTCGTCTCGGAATGCCGAAATCAGTGCGGAACGCGCGTCCAGCAGATCCTGCTCTGCATCAAGAACATCCAGTGTCGTCCGCGCGCCGAGACGGGCCTCTTCCGATACGCCGTCGAAGGCGATCTGGGCTGCTCGCACCTGTTCGTTGCCGGATTGGATCGCTGCGCGTGATGCCTGCCAATTCGCATATGCTGAATTCACGGCCTGACGCGTAATCAGAGCCTGCAACTGTACGACAGCCTTACTCCTCTCCAGTGCCGCCATGGCGGACCGGCGATCGCTGTTGAGCCTCCCGCCCTTGTAGAGCGGCAGCGATCCGGTAATCCCGGCGGTCAGTTCCGCGTCATCGTCCTGGGTGTTGAAGCCGCGACCAGCCGAGACGGATCCCGACACGGTGGGTTGCCGGTTCAGTTTCGCCCGCTCCAGAGCCATTTCAGAGGCCTGCACGTCGAATTGAGCCTCGAGGATGCGGGGATGGCGGCTAACTGCCAGATTTTCCGCGGCCAGCGCCGTTGCCGGGATTTGAGGAGGCGTAGGCGGAGCCTGCAATTTGCTCGGCATATTGCCCACGACTGCTTTGTAGGTCTGCTCGGAAATCTGCAACAGCGCCTTACTGCGTTCGAGATTGCTGACAGCGGCGGCCAGACGGGCCTCCGCCTGGCTGACATCGGTGCGGGTTACCTCTCCTACTTCGAACCGGTCTTTGGCGGCACGTACCTGTTCGCCCAGAACCCGCACGTTATTTTCAGCAAGCCTGACGAATTGTAAATCACGGCGTACGTCCATATAGGCGGTGACCGCATCCAGCAGCACATTCTGTTCGGTACTGATCAGTGCCTGCCGGTCGCTCAGTACTGCATAACGCGCGGCTTCGATGCCGAGTTTTGAAGAGCCGCCGTCAAACAGCAACTGACTGGCGGTCACAGACAGGCTGCCGGAAGCAGGGCCTGTGGAGTCGCCTGTCAATTTCTTGGATGCCGAAGCGTTCGCCGTCACGGTCGGGCGCAGTGCGGATTGTGCGCCAAGCACGCCTTCGTCGGACTGGCGCAGGGTAGTCCGGCTGATTACCAGTTGCGGGTTGGTCTGATAGGTCAGCACCAGAGCATCGCTCAGGGTGGTCGCCCACAGAGGGGCCGCGAACAAAGCCGATCCGGCGGCACCGGTTAACATCGCGCGTTTCAACCATACAGACATTACTAATTCCTTTGTTTTTAAAATGTCATGCCGATAGCATTGCATCCCTTAGAAAGCGAACTCTTCCCGCCTTTCAAATCCGGCCAGCATCGGTGCACTTGCATCGAATGCATAGCGCCAGGAAATGCTACCGCCCGTTTTATATCCTATGCGGCATTGGCTCAGGCCTTCATGCAGCATGATCGTGACAATGCGTCCGCCGTCCTTGATCTGGTCCGCCAGCGCCGCCGGAAGTTCTTCGATTGCGCCCTCTGTTATGACCACATCATAGGGGCCATGTTTGGCATTGCCTTCCGCCAGTTTCGCATTGTCGACCAGAACGGTGTCTACCGACAATTCGGACAGGGTCTCGGCCGCGATCTTGGCCAGTTCCGGATTTTCTTCGACCGCGACGACAGCTTCGGCCAATCGGGCGATAACGGCCGAGGAATAACCCATCCCGCAACCAAGATCGAGAACCAGATCGGTCGGCCGGATGTTGACGCTGTCCAGCATTTTGGCAAAAGTCCGGGCATCCAGAAGGACCCTGTCGCCCGACAGGGAAATATGTTCGCCGGCATAAGCCACCGATTTCTTGGCGGCCGGTACATAGGCTTCCCTTGGAACCGCAAGCAAAGCCTCGATAATGGGAAATTTCGTTACGTCCGACGGACGAACCTGACAATCGACCATGGCCGTGCGCGCAGCGGAGAAATCTGTCATTATGAACCTTCTGAGTCGCAAAAACGTTGTAGAAGTTGTGCCACACTTGAACGTCACTGGCAACGGGACGGGGGCCTTCAATTATGCTTCCGCGTCACATTGCTCTGCCAGTTGAACAGGGATACCGTATTGCGCATAGGGATCATGCTCCAATACCGAGCTGTGCAGGAACTCGCCCGGTGCTGCGCCGGGGTCCCTTTTCTGACGTAGCAGAAAGAATTTGGCAATGCCGCGGTGCGTTCCGACCGAAGGCGCGTTCGCATCACAGGGATAGCGGTCACGCCAGTTTTTAGGCAGCGACAGTCCGCATTTTTCGGCCCGCTCCAGCATCCATACGAGGGCTATGTTGGATAAGCCGCGGGCTGCTGGTACCGACCAGACATGTCCGCCGATGTCGGCATGGGCGCCGCGGAACCAGACCTGCTCAAGATGGCCGTCCCAGCCGTCTTGTTTTTGCCACATAACCGGCCTGTAGGCCTGCCTGTCCTCATCGATCGCCAGCGCGTGATAGCCGTTTTTCACGTGGCCTCCGATGGTATCAGTGTGGAATTCCGTTGCCATTGGCGCGAGGCGCGACAAGACCGGATAGGGAAGTCCGAGTGTCTTGACCGTATCCCAGACACCGATCATCTCGATCGAAACGTCGGGAATACAATGTCTCATATGGAAACCAGCCTTAACTTCGGGCGGCCTGTCAAATTCGTACAGCCGGAAAGCCTGATCGATATTGCGTTGGGTGGCTTCCTCATGACGCAATAGGCCGACGGTGTTTATCAGTCCGGACAGGGATCGCGCAGCATAGGCGCCGCGGCTGAATCCGAACAGGAATATCTTGTCGCCCTCACGGTACTTGCTGCAGAGCGCGGCATAGGCGTCGCAAATCATCTGATTGATGCCCCATCCGGAGGCGATCGTGACCCAGTTCCAGAAACCGTGCCCCTGAATACCGGGATCGTACCAGATGTGGCGGGGCCAGACGGTCTGGTCGTGTTCGAGCAACAGTTTATAAAGCAGGCCGGCGTTGGTTTCCTGTCCCCGACGCAACCGGCTTTGCGTGCCATCTATTATGATTATGTGCTTTTTTGGCATGTGGATTCTGTCTATTCGTCCCGCCATTGTTGCAGGGGCCGCGTTCCTATGTAAAGCACTTGCAATATGGAATTTCCGACCGACCGCCGAGCCCGCGCGGTGCGTGGCGGCAAGGTGAATGGATGCCGTAGCCGAATTGTGCAAATGCGGGGTTTTCCTTGACCGATTGCCCATGTAGAAAGCCCGAACGAATTCAGTGGGCGCAGGGCACGAGATCATGGCGATGGAAAAGAACTTTGACGCAAGCGCGGCGGAAACCGCAATCTACCGGGCTTGGGAGGCATCAGGCGCCTTCAGGGCCGGAGCCAATGCGCGCGAAGGGGCCAAGAGCTTCTCCATCATGATCCCTCCGCCGAACGTTACTGGCGTTTTGCATATGGGGCACGCCTTCAACAATACGCTTCAGGATATTTTGATCCGCTGGAAAAGGATGCAGGGTTTCGACACCCTGTGGCAGCCGGGCACGGACCACGCAGGCATCGCCACACAAATGGTTGTGGAACGGATGCTGGCCGAGACCCAGCAACCCAGCCGCGCCGAATTGGGCCGCGAGGCGTTTCTGGAAAAAGTCTGGGAGTGGAAGGCGAAATCCGGCGGCACGATCGTGGAGCAACTTAAACGCCTTGGGGCGTCCTGCGACTGGGACCGCACTGCTTTTACCATGTCCGGTGCCCCCGGCGCGCCGAAGGGCGAAGAGGGCAATTTCCACGATGCCGTGATCAAGGTCTTTGTCGAGATGTACAACAAGGACCTGATCTATCGCGGCAAGCGGCTGGTCAACTGGGACCCGCATTTCGAGACCGCGATTTCCGATCTGGAAGTCGAGAATACCGAGGTCGCGGGCCACATGTGGCATTTCAAATATCCGCTGGCGGGTGGGCAGACCTATACCTATGTCGAGAAGGACGAGGACGGCAACGTCACGCTGAGCGAAGAGCGCGACTATATCTCCATCGCCACTACGCGGCCTGAAACCATGCTGGGCGATGGCGCAGTTGCGGTGCATCCGGACGACAAACGCTATGCGCCGATCGTGGGGAAGCTCTGCGAAATTCCGGTGGGCCCGAAAGAGCACCGTCGCCTGATCCCGATCATCACTGACGAATATCCCGACATGAATTTCGGCTCCGGTGCAGTTAAGATCACCGGCGCGCATGATTTCAACGACTATCAGGTCGCCAAGCGCAACAATATACCGATGTATTCCTTGATGGATACCAAGGCGAATATGCGCGCTGACGGCAAGCCCTATGCCGAGGAAGCCGCGATTGCTCAGGCGATTGCCAATGGCAAGCAGAGTTTCGACGAGGCGATGATCGCTGGAATGAACCTTGTGCCCGAAGAATACCGCGGGCTTGATCGGTTCGAAGCACGAAAACGGGTCGTGGCCGACATCAACGCCGAAGGTCTGGCAGTGATGGCCGCCAAGACAATCAAGGACGATGACGGCAACGATGTTGAAATCTCTGTCCCGTTTGTCGAGAGCAAGCCGATCATGCAGCCTTTTGGCGACCGGTCAAAGGTTGTCATCGAGCCGATGCTGACCGACCAGTGGTTCGTGGACACGGCCAAGATCGTCGGTCCCGCGCTGGACGTTGTGCGCGACGGCACGATCAGGATCATGCCCGAAAGCGGCGAGAAAGTGTATTACCACTGGCTGGAAAACATCGAGCCCTGGTGTATCTCGCGGCAACTCTGGTGGGGGCATCAGGTTCCGGTTTGGTATGGGCCGGTCAAGGGTGCTGACAACCTTCCAGCAAGTCTCCAGCTTAAGGAAAATCAAAGGTTCTGCGCATCAAGCGATGCTGAGGTTCTAGAACTTGCCAAGGAACATTACGAAGAAGAGTGCGTTTTGGTTAAAGACGTATTCGAATTCGAAGAGCGATTTGGAAAAGAAACCCGACCGATGCTTATCCGCGACCCGGACGTCCTAGACACTTGGTTCTCCTCCGGTCTCTGGCCCATCGGAACCCTCGGTTGGCCGGAACAAACCGACGCCCTGAAAAAATACTTCCCGACCAGCACGCTGATCACAGGTCAGGACATCCTGTTCTTCTGGGTGGCCCGCATGATCATGATGCAACTGGCGGTTCTGCCTGACGACCTGCCGGTCGAAAAACGCATCCCGTTTGATACGGTTTACCTGCATGGCCTCGTCCGCGATGCGCAGGGTAAAAAGATGTCGAAATCCACCGGCAACGTCATCGACCCGCTGGATATCATCGACGAATACGGCGCTGACGCCCTGCGCTTTACTAATGCCTCGATGGCGAGCCTTGGCGGTGTGCTGAAACTTGATATGCAGCGTATTCAGGGTTATCGCAACTTCGGCACCAAGCTGTGGAACGCTGCCCGCTTTGCCGAATTCAACGAATGCAAGCCGGTCGATAATTTCGATCCGAAATCGGTTGACCAGACCCTCAACAAGTGGATCGTCGGCGAGACCGCCCGCGTGCGCGAGGCGGTGGACGACGCACTGAACCAGTACCGGTTCAACGACGCGGCCAACGCGCTCTATGCTTTCGTTTGGGGCAAGGTCTGCGACTGGTACGTGGAACTGTCCAAGCCGCTGTTCCAAGGCGACGATGCTGCTGTGAAAGCGGAAACGCAGGCCACCATGTCATGGGTGCTGGACCAGTGCCTGATCCTGTTGCACCCGATCATGCCGTTCATCACCGAACAGTTGTGGGGTGATATTGCGGACCGGCCGAAGATGCTCGTTCATGGCGATTGGCCGGAATATACGGTTGCGGATTATGTAAATGCTGCTGCCGACCGCGAAATGAACTGGGTTGTCGGGCTGATCGAACAGGTCCGCTCGGTCCGTGCCGAAATGCATGTCAATGCGGGCGCGAAAATCCCGATGATCCTGCTTGGGCTGGACGATACCGCGAAGGCGGCTCTGAATGGCAACTTGTCGATGATCATGCGCCTTGCGCGGATCGAGGACGTTACCGAAGCCGAAACGGCCCCCAAAGGCGCGGTGACCCTGCCGGTCGAGGGCGGCGCGGTCTGCCTGCCTCTGGCAGGCGTGATCGACGTTGCCGAGGAAAAGGCGCGGTTGCAGAAAACCATGGACAAGCTGGCCAAGGAAATCGGCGGCATCAGCGGCAAGCTGAAGAATGCCAAATTCGTCGCCAACGCACCCGAGCATGTGGTTGAAGAAAACCGCAACCGGCTGGAAGCGGCGGACGAGGAAATGGCGACACTGAAAGCCGCGTTCGACCGTCTGTCCGCGCTGGAAGCCTGACCTCCGCGCCGGTTTGCCTAGTTCGCGGGCACCAATGTGCTGGTGGCCGCGTCGAAGCGCAGTGCCAGGATGGGGCGACCGTCTTCCTTCGGCGCGGAGTGGAACAGGCCCAGTTCGTTCAGTTTGATTGTGAGTTCCTGAACGATTGCCGGTTTCGTATCCAGCATGAACTTTTCGAGTTTGATAGGGGTCATTGAGATACTCCTTTCATGTACGACGGTTTGTGTGGATAACCTGTGGATAAGTCCCGTCGTTGCGCGGCTGGATACACCCGGTTCGGATTAAATCAAGTGATATGACAAACGGGACGCGGACGCTTTGGGTGAGCTGTCAGTTGCCTCGGAAGCGGCGGTATTCCAGATAGGGAAGCCTTTTCAATGCAGTGATTGGGCGACTTCATGCGATATTGCGAGCGGCCTTGCGCCTACAGACTAGCGGATATTCCGTTAGCGCAGGGCAGAAATGACAGGATACAGTGTCTCAGGTTCAGTTCTGCGGCGCCTCTTGCACAATATTTCTTTACTTTAACCGGCAGACTGCCTAGCGAAACTTTCAGTCGAAGCCGCCAGACAGGAGCCGCCGTGTCCCGATCCCAAGCCACCGCCATAGGTTTCGTGGCCGTCCTGCTCTGGGCTTTGCTGGCGCTCTTCACAGCAGCAAGCGGACAGGTGCCGCCATTTCAATTGACCGCGATGGCCTTTGCGGTCGGCTCGCTGCTGGGTATGTCGAGCTGGATCGCTAAACCGGAGCGCATGCGGCTGCTGAAACAGCCGCCCATCGTCTGGCTGGTGGGCGTCGGCGGCTTGTTCGGCTACCATTTTTTCTATTTCACGGCCCTGCGTAATGCACCGGCCGTCGAAGCGAGTCTGATTGCCTATCTCTGGCCCTTGCTGATTGTTCTGTTCTCGGCACTGTTGCCGTCGGAACGGCTCGGCTGGCACCATATCGCGGGCGCTCTGGTGGGATTTGCAGGCGCGGCGCTGATCGTGACCGAGGCGGGCGGCCTGTCTGTGCGTGCCGAGTACTTATTTGGCTATGCGATGGCGTTGCTTTGCGCGCTGATCTGGTCGGGTTATTCTGTGACCTCGCGCAGTTTTGCGCGGATACCGACCGATGTTGTAACAGGCTTCTGCATCGCGACCGCGATCCTGTCTGCGTTCTGTCACCTGATGTTCGAGGCGACCGTGTGGCCGGTGGGCGCGATGCAATGGCTCGCGGTTCTGGGCTTGGGTATCGGACCGCTGGGAATTGCCTTTTTCACTTGGGACTACGGCGTCAAGAATGGCGATATACAGGTTCTGGGCGCTGCAAGTTATGCCGCACCGGTCCTTTCGACGCTGGTTCTGATCACGACCGGATTCGCCCAACCCGGTTGGCGGATCGGGCTGGCCTGCCTGCTGGTAACCGGTGGCGCGTTGCTGGCGGCAAAGACCTTGCTGTTTTCCCGCAAACGTGTTGACGTTCCGCAACCTTGACAAGCCGGTGTTTCTTCGGATTGCTGGGGTCAGAAATGCACAGGGCAGTCAATGAGCAAAAAATCCGAACACAACATCCGTTTTACCGATCTGGTCTCAGGGTTGCCTTCGACCGTCCCGTTCGTCGGGGCGGAAACCCAGGAACGCGCGCGCGGTAAGCCGTATGCCGCCCGTATCGGGGCAAACGAGAATGTCTTTGGGCCGTCCCCAAAAGCACTGAAGGCAATGGCTGAGGCGGCGCCGGACATCTGGAAATACGGCGATTCTGAAAGCTACGACCTGAAGCAGGCACTGGCAGCGCACCACGGCATTTCGGCCGAAAATATTGCCATCGGGGAGGGCGTCGACGGCATGCTCGGCTATCTTGTGCGCATGTTCGTCGCGCCGGGCGATGCGGTGGTCACCTCGCTGGGCGGCTACCCGACTTTCAACTTCCATGTCGCCGGTTTTGGGGGCGACCTGCATACGGTTCCCTATCTGAATGACCACGAGAATTCAAAGGGACTGATCAATCTGGCAGGGATTTTGCGGCCCAAGCTGATCTATCTGGCAAATCCGGACAATCCGATGGGCACGGTCCTGCCAGCGGAGGCCGTTCAAGCCATGATCGAGAGCGTGCCGGACGGCAGCCTGATGGTGCTGGACGAAGCCTATATCGAATTTGCACCGGAAAATACCGCGCCAGCATTGGATACGGACGAGCAACGGGTGATCCGTATGCGTACGTTTTCAAAGGCCTACGGGATGGCCGGTGCGCGCGTAGGCTATGCCATAGGCCACCGCGGAGTGATTTCCGCATTCGACAAGATTCGCAACCATTTCGGGATGAACCGGATGGCGCAGGCCGGAGCGATCGCGGCGCTGGCGGATCAGGGCTACTTGCGCGACACCTTAGTCAAGGTTGCAAAGGCGCGTGGCCGGATCGCTGCCATAGCAAGCGCGAACGGGCTGAGCTCCTTGCCCTCGGCGACCAATTTCGTCGCTGTGGATTGCGGTCGGGACGGAGCCTTTGCCAAACGCGTTCTGCAAGGCCTGCTTGATCGCGATGTTTTTGTCCGGATGCCATTCGTCGCGCCGCAGAACCGTTGCATCCGCATTTCGGCCGGGTTGCCGGAACACCTTGACCTGCTGGAGAAGGTGTTGCCCGAGGCGCTGGCCGAAGCCGGCAGTTAGCGCTCGTATTCCGCGATAACCCGCGTCGCGGCGGTCAGTCCGCCGTCGCCATGCGGAATCCCGAGGGTTTTGAGCCCTGCGTCTATCGTTCCGAGCGTCGCCATCATCATCGGGATGTTGAGATGTCCCATATGCCCGATGCGGAACAGGTCGCCGTGATCGGCATTCTCGCCTTTGCGCAACAACAGGCCGAGGCCAAGCGTCAAACCGGCCTCGTGTTCCGTCCATGCCCGCAGGCGTCTGGCTTCGCCCTCTCCGGTCCAGATCGTTGTCACGGCAGATGACCTCTTGGTCGCATCCTGGATGTTCAGGCGCATGTTTCCGCCGATGCCCCAAGCCTCAACGGCGGCCCAGACGGTGCGGGCGAAAAGCCTGTGACGGTTCCAGACCGCCTCCAACCCTTCTTCGTGGAGCAGGATATCCAGCGCCACCCGCAGGCCGAACAAATGTTGCGTTGGTGCTGTTCCGGCGAAACGGTTGCTAAAGACCTTTGCCGCAGCGCGGGGGCGCCAGTCCCAATAGGGTGTGACGAGCCCGGCGGTGTCGCGCGCGCGGTCGGCCTTTTCGTTGAAGAACACGAAAGACAGGCCCGCCGGTGTCATCAACCCTTTCTGGCAGGCGGCTACCGTCAAATCGACTCCCCAGCCATCCATTTCATAGTGGTCGCAGGCCAGCGAGGCGATGCAGTCCACCATATAGAGTGCAGGGTGACCGGCGGCATCGATCGCCCGCCGGATTTTAGGAACATCGTTCTTCACGGAGGAAGCAGTGTCGGTCTGGACGGTCAGAACCGCCTTGATCCTGCGGTCGGTGTCCTCGCGTAAAACCTGCTCGACTCGTGCGGGATCGGCGTCGGCGTCTGTTCCGAATTCCAGTATTTGTACATCCAGTCCCAGCCCCCGCGCCATCTCGGCCCAACCGAGCGCAAAAAGGCCGGTCGAAAGAACCAGAATGCGGTCGCCACGGGACAGGGTATTGCACAAGGCTGCCTCCCACGCCGAATGGCCATTGCCGATGTAGATCACAGCCGAACCTTCGGTTCGTGCGACCTTTTGCAGGTCGGGGAAGAGCGAGGCCGTCAGCTCGATGAGTTCGCCTTCGTAGATACTGGGCGAGGCTCGGTGCATTGCGCTCAACACCCTGTCGGGCATGACCGAAGGTCCGGGAATGGCAAGAAGGGTACGGCCGAAATTAAGTGACATTCGAAGGGTCCGGAAGCTGGGTATGTTATTGTAGTGGCGTTATTCGCCGAGGTTGCAGGTTAGTCAGGAACTGTTGCGTTGGACAAGTGCAATGTGCATGGTAAGACGGTGTTCGCAAGGAACAAAGCGACCGGAACCGAATGGCGAAGCATAAAAAAAATGAACGGTCGGCCCGTGCCGCTTACGGTCGGCTATGGCGCGACTGGATGCGTCCCTATAAATGGATTCTCGGGTTTACCGTCTTATTAATGGCGATTGTGGCCGCTGCCTCCGCAGGGTACGCAAAATTCATCGAATACATAATCGATGCCTTCACAGTCGGTGACGAGAGCGTAGCTATCTGGGGGCCTCTTGGCGTCATCGCCCTGACGGTCTCACGCGGGCTGAGCCAATATTTTCGCGTTATAATTCAAAACAAGGTCTTGTCGCAGGTGCAGAGCGATATGCAGGACAAGATGTTCAAAAGCCTTGTGAATATGGATTTGCGGCACCTGCTGGCAGAAGCTCCGGCGGCGCTGGCGTCGCGGTTCTCGTCGGATATCGAACTCTCCCGTCAAGCGACCATGGAGGTGTTCGTGGGCATTACGGCTATCTTCACCCTGGCCGCTACATTTGGCGTTATGCTGTCGATCGACTGGGCGATGTCGCTGGGCTTGATCCTGATTTTCGCGCTGGCCTTCGGTCCGGTCGGCATCATCGGGTCCAGAGTGCGACAATTGTCTTCACGGACGCAGTCCGAGATTGCCACCATGACCGAATCCGTCAACGAAGGACTGGCCGGAATTCGCATGGTTCGGACCTACCAGCTGGAAGACCGAATGTTGCGCAATGCGCATACGGTTTTCCGGACGCTTTACCAGCTGCGTCTGTCGCTGACAAAATGGCAGTCCTCCGTTTCGCCCATGCTGGAAATAGCCGCCGGGCTTGCTGTCGCTGCATTGCTTTACCTTGTGAACTGGCGCATCAAATCCGGCGCCATCGACCTTGCCGGGTTTCTGGGGCTGCTGACTGCGCTGGGTGTGGCGACCAATCCAGCCCAGAAAATCGGTAACACCTATTCCCGAGCGCTGCAGGGGGTTGCCGCGCTCGAACGTATCTTCAACCTCTTCGACGCGAAAAATGTCATTCGTGACGGCAAGTTCGAATACCCAAAAGGCGAGAAGGCCGAAGGCAGGATATCCTTCGAAAATGTCGGATTCGTCTATCCGGACGGATATGAGGCGCTAAAAGACATAAATCTGGAGATCGAAAAGGGGAAGACCTTTGCCTTTGTGGGTCGTTCCGGAGCGGGTAAAACAACCATTTTCAACCTCCTGCCGCGGCTGTTCGATGCCACTGCGGGCGCCATCAAGCTCGACGGGCGCGATATCCGCGACTTCACGCTGTCGGCACTGCGAGACCAGATTTCGGTCGTCAGTCAGGACAGCGTGCTACTGAAGGGTACGGTTCTGGAAAACATCGCCTTCGGACGTCCGGCCGCAACCAGGCAGGAATGCATCGAGGCCGCCAAGGCAGCTTCGGCGAACGAATTCATAGAGAATCTCAAGGATGGTTACGACACACTCATCGATCCGTCGCAAAGCGCGTTTTCCGGCGGCGAACGCCAGCGCATATCGATCGCCCGGGCGATCCTGCGGAATGCTCCGATCCTGCTGCTGGACGAGCCGACCTCGGCGCTCGATGCGGAGTCGGAAGCCTCTATACGGGATGCGCTGTCGCGATTGTCCGAGGACCGCACGACCCTCGTGATTGCGCACCGGTTGTCGACGATCATGCACGCGGACCAGATCGTGGTGATGGACAGGGGCATCGTATCGCAACTCGGAACACATGAGGAACTGTTGAAACAGCAGGGTATTTATTCAGACCTTTACAACCTGCAATTCAACATGGCGCCGACCCGAACACGCAGCCCGCGAACGCCCAGTTTCACATCGAATGGTAAGTGGACTTCGCCGCTTTCCGCACTGGCAAAGCGTTTCGGCCTCTAGCGATAGCGTTTCACCAGTTTTTCCGGTCGAACCCCCAGAAAATACAGAAACAGTGTTGTCAGATTCCTGAATCCCCGGCGTATCCAGCCCTCGGCCTCGTAACGCGACGCCGACGTGATTGCCGTGGCGCCGATCCGTCGCGGGCGGGACAACCGGCGCACCAACCGGACATCCTCCATCAAAGGGATATCGTCAAAACCGCCGGCACGGTTATATTCAAGCCGCGACACAAGCAGCCCCTGATCGCCGTAGGGCAGCGCGAACAGGGTTGATCGCAGATTTGCCCAGCAGGAAACAAGCCACGGCGCGACGCCTTCGGTATCGAACGCAAGGCGGAAGTATCCAGGGCGGTTGTAGTTGTCGATCATGTGCTTGCGTATGTCGTGGACCCAGCCTTCGGACAGGGATGTGTCGGAATGCAGGAACAGCAGCCATTCACCTTTGGCCGCACGGGCGCCCGCCGCCATCTGTGTGCCGCGGCCCTTTTCGCTGCGAACCAGCTCGGCCCCCAGATCGCCGGCAATCCTTTCGATCTCGTCGCTGGATCCGCCGTCCGCGAATATGACTTCGCAGACCATGCCGCTGCTGACACCCTCGAAAACCGAGGCAAGTGTCGGGCCGAAACCCTGGACGGAGTTATAGGTCGGGACGATAATTGAAATTGGTGCTGCCATTGTTCCGTGGATTTAGTTGCGTTGTCGGGCTACATAACGCATGTGTCTGGAAAATGCGACCTGACAATGGTTTTTACGGGGAACTTGATGATATGACCGCTGAACTGGCCGAAGACCGGGCGGTGCTCCGCATAAGCGGAGGCGACGCAAAGCGGTTCTTGCAGGATCTTGTGACCAACGATCTGAAAGCGACGGATCGCGGGTTAGTCTATGCGGCGTTGCTGTCGCCGCAGGGAAAATATCTGTTTGATTTCTTTCTGGTACAAAAGGGCGACGTCTATCTGCTGGATGTAAAAGCGGACCGTGCGGCTGCACTGGCACAGCGCCTTACGATGTACCGTCTGCGTGCCGATGTGAAGATCGAGGTCTCGGATTCATGCGTCAATCGGGGTTTGGGCACCCCGCCCGCAGGGGCCTTTGCCGACCCGCGCCATCCTGCGCTGGGCTGGCGGTCCTATGACGCGAAAAGAGCCGCAGAACCCGCGATCGACTGGACGGCGATCCGTGTAGAGCACTGCATTCCGGAAACCGGCGTCGAGCTTATCCCGGACGACAGCTATATTCTGGAGGCGGGCTTCGAACACCTGCACGGTGTGGATTTCCGCAAGGGCTGTTATGTCGGACAAGAAGTTACAGCGCGCATGAAACACAAGACCGAGTTGCGCAAAGGTTTGCGCACGGTACTCGTCGAGGGTGCGGCGCCGGTCGGAACCGAAATCCTGTCGGATGGAAAGCCGGTGGGTATCCTGTTCAGCCAGTCAGGCGGCAAGGGCATCGCCTATCTGCGGATGGATCGGGCGCAAGGCCGGATGCAGGCGGGCGACGCAGTCGTTATTCTGCCTGGATAATTCGGGCGGCTATTGGTTGCGGATCAGCTTCGCAAACCGGTCGAAGCTTTCGCCACTGGCGGCGACAACAGTGCCATCATGCAGCGGGTTGTTGTCCTTGGTAATTGATTCAGCTAAGCCGCCGGCCTCTTTCACCAGCAACAGTCCTGCGGAAATATCCCAGATTTTCAGCTGTCGTTCCCAGAAACCGTCGTATCGGCCAGCAGCGACATAAGCCAAATCGAGCGCGGCTGCGCCCCAGCGCCGGACACCGGAACAGCCCGGCAGAACGCGGGCAAGATCCTGCAAAGTTTCCGGCAGGTCGCTGCGTCCGCCAAAGGGCAGACCGGTCGAGAAAAGCATTTCGATCATCTCGCGGCGCGAAGAAACGCGAATGCGCCGGTCGTTCAGCCATGCTCCACCGCCTTTTTCGGCAACGAACAGCTCTTCGGACGCCGGATTGAAGATGACGGCGGCGACGATTTCGCCTTTATGCTCCAGGGCAATCGATATCGCCCAGTGCGGCAGGCCATGGAGAAAGTTGGTAGTCCCGTCTAGGGGATCGACGATCCAGCGACGCGTCGGGTCTTCGCCCGGTATCTCGCCGCCTTCTTCGGCCAGCCAGCCATAGTTCGGGCGGGCTTCCATCAATTCCTCGCGCAGGATTTTCTCGGACTTGATATCGGCGCGGCTTACGAAGTCGCCTGGCGCCTTGCTCGTGACCTGCAAATTCGCAACTTCGCCAAAGTCGCGCATCAGCGACCTGCCGGCCTTTCGGGCGGCCTTGAGCATGATGTTAATATTTGCGGACCATTGCGTCATAGGAGTGTACCCAGTCTGGTAATGTTTGGAACTTCGGCTCTATAAGCGTTGATGGCGGGAAACCCAAGCGCAATTTGCGCCTTTAGGCGTTCCGGCGTGATCTTGTGATATTAGCGAAATCCTGGATAAACCCCAGTCCCAGATCAGCTGTACGGACAGCCGCGTAGAGGCTGCGTGTCACCCCGGAGGCGGTCAGGGGCCGCGCGACTATGTCGTGATTGTATTTCTGGTCCTCGACAACCCAGTCGGGCAGCACCGAAACGCCGCGGCCCGAGGCGACCAAGAGAACAATCACCGCGGTCAGTTCGACTTGCCGGATCGCCAGAGGTTCTACGCGCGCGGGAAACAGCAACTCGGTGAACACGTCCAGTCGCGACTTCTCGACCGGATAGGTTATCAGCGTCTGATCCTTGAAGTCCTCGGCCACAATGAATTTTTTTGCGGCCAGTGGATGATTGGTGGCGGCGACAAACGTCGGGTGGTAGTCGAACAGCGGCAGAAAGGTGACGCCGTCCAGATCCTCGGGGTCGCCCGAGATCACGACGTCGACCTCTTCTCGTTGAAGGGCGGGCAGGGCGTCGAAGCTCAGTCCGGGGCGAATGTCCACGTCGATCTGGCCCCAGTCTTTTCGGAAATCCTCCAGAACCGGGAACAGCCATTCGAAGCAGGCGTGGCACTCGATGGCGATATGCAGGCGTCCGGCCTTGCCGTCACGTATTTCACGGAAATCTTCCTCAACGCGGCTGACTTGCGGCAGGACCTCTTCGGCCAGTTTCAGTAACCGGTGACCGGCCTTGGACAGCTTCAGCGGTTTGGATCGGCGCAGGAACAGTTCCATCCCGACCTGATCTTCCAAGGTCTTGATTTGATGAGATAAAGCCGACTGCGTGATATTTAGGACATCTGCCGCACGCGCCAACCCGCCTTGGTCGTGGATGGCTTTGATCGACCGAAGGTGACGGAATTCCAGATACATGATCGCCTCTACATGAAAGTAATAGATATTTATTATGAGAATTATGAATTTGATTCAAGAGCGGTTGGGTGGCATTCAGGTTTCAAATGTACAGCGAGCGATTCAGATGACCCAGACAGTTAAACCAGCACACAGAAAATTCGGACTTTCGTTCGAGTTCTTTCCGCCAAAGTCCTTGGAAGGGGGCTTCAAGCTTTGGAATGCTGTAGACTCCCTGGTCAGTCTGGAGCCGGATTTTGTTTCCGTTACCTACGGCGCCGGCGGTTCAACGCGTGATATTACACGCTCGACCATCGAGGTGATCAAGCGGAACTACGGCCTGAATGTTGCCGGACACTTGACCTGTGTCGACGCATCGCGCGAGGAAACACTGGCCGTAGCCGAAGGCTACGCTGCGGCGGGGGCCACGGAAATCGTTGCCCTGCGCGGCGACCCGCCAAAAGGAGACACACGGTTCCGGCCGCACCAGAACGGTTTTGCCAGTTCGCTGGAACTGATCCGTGCGCTTGCCGATCTAGACAAATTCACCATACGTGTAGGCGCCTATCCGCATCGCCACCCCGAAGCAGCCAGCGATGACGCCGATGTCGATTTCCTGAAGGCCAAGTTTGACGCAGGTGCCGATAGCGCCATCACCCAGTTCTTTTTCGAGGCTGAGGATTTCCTGCGGTTCCGCGATCGCTGTGCGGCCGCAGGCATTAAAGGGAAAATCACCCCGGGTATCCTGCCTATCGAAAATTGGGAAAAAACGCGGAACTTTTCTCGGCGTTGTGGGACAAAGACGCCTGATTGGCTGGACAAGGCTTTTGAAAATGCCAAGCGCCAAGGCACGGAGCGTCTGCTTTCGACCGCGATTTGCACCGAACTGTGTGATGATCTTTTAAGCGAGGGCGTCGAGGATCTGCATTTCTACACGCTTAACGACGCATCGCTGACGCAGGAAGTCTGTCGCAGTCTGGGGCGCACGCTGGCGGGACCACGGTTGTATCAGGTCGCCTAGGCAACTTGATAACTTGCCTAGGCACAAAAAAGGGACCGCCGATCCGGCAGCCCCGTTCTTTTCAAAAAAACAGAATCAAGCGCGCTCGACGTATTCCATTGTTTCCGTGTTCACGACGACGGCCTGGCCCTGATCGACAAACGGCGGGATCGTGATCCGGACGCCGTTATCCAGCAGCGCGGGTTTGAAGCTGTTGGCTGCGGTCTGGCCCTTGACGGCGGGTTCGGTTTCTTCGACCACGCAGATCACCTTCTGGGGCAGGGATGCACTCAGCGCTTCACTGTCGTGATACTCGACCTGAATGGTCATGCCGTCCTGCAGGAACGGGCGTCGCTCGCCCAGAATGTCTGCGGGCAGTTCGGTTTGCTCGTATGTCTCGGAGTCCATAAACACCAGCATACCGTCTGTTTCGTAAAGGAACTGCTGGTCCTTTTGCTCCAGCCGAACCTTCTCAACCTTGTCGGCAGACCGGAAGCGTTCGTTCAGTTTGGAGCCGTTACGCAGGTTCTTCATCTCGACCTGCGCGAAGGCACCGCCCTTGCCTGGCTTGACGTGATCGACCTTAACTGCGATCCACAAGCCGCCATTATGCTCCAACACGTTTCCGGGCCGAATCTCGTTGCCGTTAATCTTGGCCATAAAAAAATCCTTTTAGGGGGTACCATTTTTTCTCGATGCACCTATATCCTTAGGGATTGTGCCTGACAAGTATGACGTTGATCAGAAGCGGCGGCAGTTTTTGCATGGTTTGAGTATTTAGCCATGCGCTGAACGCATAGCATGTATTCCATATATGCAGTTCAGAATCGTCGCAAAATGGTCATAGTGCGCAAACACAAAAAGCGAACGAACTCAAGAGGAAAACGTGATGCTCGATTACGTTGATGCAACAGCTTACACTAACGACCAGGGGAAACGCGCGCAAAAGCTTTTCGCCGCGGTTGTCCTTGCTGCGTTGGATGATGCAATTGCAGACAACAAGAAATACGGCAATGGCGTTGAAGCTATTGCGCGTTGGGCGCGTTCCCGCGACGGTCGTGAGGTGCTTATGTGCGCCGGCATCGAGCCGACGGAGCGCTGCGTAGGCGGTATGATGGAGTTTGTCAGCAAGGGTATCCGCACGTCCGTGGCGCTGAGCCGCGAAGAAAGCGAACGTCAGGCTGCCCGGGCCAGCGAAGCTGCCTAAGCGAACCTTTCCGGAATTTCGAATTTTCTAACGCCCTCGCTTTGCGGGGGCGTTTCAGTTTCCGGCGCGCGGTTTTGCGCGGCGGGTGGGCGGTTCGGTCGTCGGATCCTCGGGCCAGACATGTTTCGGATAGCGACCGCGCATATCTTTTCGCACGTCACTGTAGGACGTGGACCAAAATCCGGGCAGATCGGACGTGGTTTGCAGTGGCCGTTGCGCCGGTGACAACAGCTCGAACTGCAAGGGCGTGTGGTTCGGTCCAATGGTCGGATGTCGCGTGATTCCGAACATTTCCTGCAATCGTACTGATACGGACGGCGTGCCGCCGGCATAGTCGATGGCCAGCACGCTTCCGGTGGGCGCTGTGAACTTTGCAGGCGCCTGCCGGTCCAGTGTCTGCAACTGGTCCCATGTCAGCCACGACTGGGCCATCGCGTTCATATCCAGCTTTTTCAGATCGGCGAGCGTTTTCGTCTTGCCAAGGTAGGGGAGCAACCAGTCTTCGGCGCGGTCCATCAGTGCGGCAGGAGTACAGTCAGGCAGGTCGCTACCGCGAGAGCGGAGCCATTCGATCCGGGCCTGCAGCAAGATGTTCGCCTTGGTCCAGGGCAGGGCGTCGTGATCCATGCTTCGCAAGCCGTCAAGCATGGCGGCGGCAATCTTTTCCGGCGGGCAGTCGGGCCATGGCCTGTCGTCCAGAATCAGTGCGCCCAACCGCGTCTGCATACGCGGGCGAACGGCGCGGTCACGTCTGGACCAGTCGCAGATGTTCTCTTCAACGATTTCTTTGGCGAATAGCTCACGCAGTTCCGCCTCGGTGATTCCGGCCCCGATTCGAACCCGCGCGTCGTTGCGCGCGCCATCAAGGTCGGTGGCCACGATCAGGCGCTGCGAGGCCAGAGCGTCTCCGGGGGGCAAAACCGCGCCGGTGCCGCCCGACAGCAGGTAGCGCGGTTCGTCGCCGTCGCGTCGCAGTCCAATCCTGTCGGGATAAGCCAGCGCAGCCATGGCGCCTGTGGACAAGCTCTGCCCGCTCGCAGGCTTCAGGCGTCTGGCGTCGGACTTGATGCGCTGGACCGCGGCTCGGTTGACCGTAAACGGATGCTCCCGTTCGAACCTAGCCGGGTCCTTGACGGCTTGCCAGCGCAGCATCAGATCGGTAGGCAAAGCGCCGCCCTCGCGCATCAGCACGTCACGGTTTTCAAGCAGGGCGGCCATTAGCGGGCCGTCGGGTCCGGCGTGCAGCACCATGTGGCCCAGACGGGCGGACACCGGCATACGGGCCATCGCGCGACCCTCTTCCGTGATCCGGCCGTCAGCCGTCAGCGCGCCCATTTGCATCAGAAGCGTTTTAGCCGCGTCGAAATCCGCTGTTCGCGGCTGGGTCAAAAACGGCATTCTGGACGGGTCCGTTGCGCCCCAGAGCGCCAATTCCAGAACCAGTCCGGTCAGATCCGCGGCCAGTATCTCTGGCGGGGCGAAGGCCGCGAGACCGCCATTTTCGCCCTTGGTCCACATTTTGTAGCAAATCCCCTCGGCTACCCGTCCTGCGCGGCCAGCACGTTGCCGGGCCTCGGCCTGTGTCACCCGATCGGTAATCAGCCGCGACATTCCCGTGCTGGCATCGAACACTGGCCGCCGAGCGCGACCGCAATCGATCACGACGCGGATATCCTCAATGGTAAGAGAGGTTTCGGCGATCGATGTCGCCAGAACGACCTTGCGGCCTTCTTTGACCGGTGCGATCGCGGCACGCTGTCTTGCGAACGGCAGGGCGCCATAGAGCGGTCGCACGGAGACGACCGCGCCAAGGCTGCGCCCCAGTAGCGACTCGACCCGCCGAATTTCACCTTCTCCCGGAAGGAACACCAGAACACCGCCCTCGGTCTCGGCCACCGCCTGGGCAATCAGTCGCGCGGCAACCTCCTCAAAGCGGGGGCCGCGCTGGTCCTGTCGAGCCCACGGGCGCGGCAGGAATCGTTCTTCGACCGGGTAGCTCTTGCCCTCGGAAGTAATGACCGGTGCATTGCCCATTAGTTCGGCCACCGGTTCGGCATCCAGCGTCGCCGACATGACGATCAGGCACAGGTCGGGGCGCAGCGCGGCGCGGACCTCAAGGCACAGGGCCAGACCCAGATCGCCTTGAAGCGAACGTTCGTGGAATTCGTCGAAAATCACGCAGGAAATGCCGGACAGTTCGGGATCGGCTTGGATCATGCGCGTAAGGATGCCCTCGGTGATCACCTCGATCCGGCACGTGTCCGCCGTTTTGGTGTCGTCGCGCATGCAGTAGCCGACCATGACGCCCACGGGACTGCCGCATAATTCCGCGATCCGCTCAGCGGCAGCGCGAGTCGCCAGACGGCGCGGCTCCAGCATCAGGATGCGACCGGTGAAGGTGCTCTGGTCCAGCAGAAATTTTGGGACACCTGTGGTTTTACCCGCGCCAGGCGGCGCCTGAAGAACAGCCTGGTTTTTTGTACGTATCGCCTGCAACAGGTCTCCGAGAACCTCTTCTATCGGCAGGCGTTCGGGCAAGTGTCAGTCCCTTCGTACCATCTTGGCCGATCCAACAACGGATTGAGTCTCGATACTCTTCAGCCGGTAGTTTCCGTCATTCTGCATTTCATAGAAGAGCAAGAATGGAAAGGTCCTTTGCTCCGACATTTCCTTCACCGAAAATCCGGAGATGCGTTCGTAAAATCCGCCGCAACGGGCCTTTTCACCTGATATCACCGGCTTTTGCTGACGAATTTGCGAACGACGCTGACCGTCGAACATCTGGATTGTCTTATCGCACAGCTGTTCGGCTGGAACATCGCGAAGGACCATGTAGGCACCCGTAACCAGATCCACCGCACCTTTTAGCTTGGCTGGGTTCACATCGGTGTCGCGCGGTTCTTGGTCCGATGAGGACGCCACAACCTTTGGAATCTTGTCTTTATACGACATGCTGACAGTCGACTCACCGGATTTCTTTAAAATGGAAGCCGAGAACTCGTCAGGCCAATAATTAGCCCCCTCCCTGTACCCATTAACCTTTCCATCGAAATTGAACTTGGCAATTTTTGACAGCAATCCAGTGGTCGTGACCCGACCTGCCGCAGCGTATCGGGACGGAGTTTGCACCAACTCCAGACGCAAATAACCCAGCTTGAAACCGTAGACATAGATTTCATAGGTCAGGCTGTCATTTTCCGCAAAAGCAGTGGATACAGATGCAAAAATTGCCGCAGTAAAGGCCAAAACTCGTAATTTCATTTGCATGCGCTCCGATTATTCACATCATTATTATATAGTTCGGGCGATATTGTCTGATAAGATCAAGCCTATCACGAAACCTGTCAGGTCTGAAACACACGCAGTTCCGGTTAATATGGCATTTTGCGGGTTAGAATCCCTTGACGCCCATCGTTATCAGGCCTAAAGAAGCGGCTCGAAATTCAATTGCTGATGGGCAGTGGCCCGTTCGAGCGTATCCGAGGAACATAACATGTCCCGTGTTTGTGAACTGACTGGTAAAGCACCACAGTCTGGCAATAATGTCAGCCACGCCAAAAACCGCACGAAACGCCGGTTTCTGCCGAATCTTAATGATGTGACATTGTCCAGCGAAACTCTGGGTCAGTCCTTCAAATTCCGCATTTCCGCGGCGGCGCTGCGTTCCGTCGACCACCGTGGCGGACTCGACGCGTTCTTCGCAAAGGCGAACGATGCCGAGCTTTCCTCGCGCGCACTCAAAGTCAAGCGCGACATTGCCAAGGCTCAACAAGCAGCCTAAGGCAACCGGTTTGGATTTTTGCGGCCCCGAGGCGATGCTTCGGGGCCGCGTCCTTTTGTCATGATGTATCGGCTCAACGGAATTCCCAAATTGCACCTTATGAAATACTCTCTCACTTCCCCCGCTTTAGCCCTCCTTGCCTTGATGGCGCTTCCATTTGGAGCGGTCGCCGAAGGCGTCGAACAATCGATGATCGTAGCAGATTCCGGACAGACGGGCACCGTTATGCCGGTGCAAGGCGCGGAGGTTCCAGTCAAGGATCACATGACCCATATGGTCGCTGATCTGCCCAATGGTCTAGTTATTGAGCATCCGTTTCTACTGGTTGCGGGACCTGCGGCGAAATCAGCCGCAGCTTTCATGGTAATCAAGAATTCCGGTGCCGCCGATGATCGGTTGATTGCTGCCGATGTGGATTTCGCCAATACCGTGCAACTGCACACACATATAATGGAAAACGGCATAGCAAAAATGCGCGAGGTCGAAGGTGGCTTCGAGGTCGAGGCCGGTGGCAGTCATGAACTGGCGCGCGGAGGCGACCATATAATGCTTATGGGGCTGAAATCAGTTCCTGCGTTTGGCGACACCGTAAATTTCACACTGACCTTTGAAAACGCCGGTACAGTAATCGTGCCGGTCGTGGTCATGCAAGCCGGCCCGGCCGGCGCCATGCCGCACACACACAAATAAACAGGCCAATTGCGCAGTGTCGTGACGCTTGCTAGGCTACGCCATGGTTTATGACGTTGCCGAGAAAGAGATATTCGATTTGCTCGACCCTTACTGCTTTGGTTCGGATAAGGGCAAGCTGACTCTGGAAACGCGCCTGTATGCCGACCTTGGCATCGACGGGGAAGACGGCCAGAAATTGATGGACAGCTTTGCGGACCGTTTCAGCGTCGACATGTCGGGTACTGACACCTTTTGCTATTTCGATGACGAACCGCCAAAGGTCATGTATTCGGAACTGACATGGCTGCTCGGCATGCTGAGCGAAGGGTTTCGTGATTATATTGACCAATGCCTTTCCGCCCGAAGGGAAGTGACGGTCGGCGATCTCTATGTCTCTGCAAGGTTGCGGCGTTGGGATTTTCCCGAACAAGGCAGAATGAATGCGCTGTTCGAGACGTGGCGCAAGGTCCAGTTACAGCAGTTGATGTTTCACATCCTCGCCGGATTGCTGTTCGTGACCGGTGCGATATTTTTCGAGAACTGGAGGCTGTCTGTTTTTCACATCCTGATCGTTCTGATCTCGTTGTGGCTGGCCAGCGCGTTGGTTCGCTTCGGTCTGGAACTGCGCTGGCTCAAACGCCTGAACGTGGCCAGAAAGTCGGCGGAGAAACGATTTTGACGCAAATGATACTGTTTGTCTGTCTGGGCAACATCTGTCGATCGCCGACTGCAGAGGCAGTGTTTCGGGCCAAGGCTGCTCAGGCGGGGCTGGATGTAGTCGTGGACGGGGCAGGGACCAGCGGTTGGCATATCGGTTCGCCACCGGATTCGCGTGCCCGGATGGCGGCAGCGGCGCGCGGCTACGATCTATCCCCCCTGCGCGGGCGGCAGATCGCCCCCGAAGATTTCCACCGGTTCGACCTGATTCTCGCTATGGACAGGTCCAACCTGTCGAAACTGCTGGCTTCGCGCCCTGCCGGTGCTAAAGCCGAGGTCGGACTGTTTCTGGATTACGCGCCGCATCTGCCCGAAAGCGAAGTTCCCGACCCCTATTATGATGACGGTTTCGACCGCGTTCTCGACCTCCTGGAAGAAGCGGGAAGCGGACTGGTCCGCGCTCTTCAATCAGCTTGAACAGGTTTGGGCTGCCGTCTGGCCCCATTCCTTGTAGCGCAGCCAGAACTTCTCTTTCGAGCGGTTGCTGGATTGGCGGGTTTCCTGTGCCAGATGTGGATCCTTGAAGAATTTCGCTGCCATCTTCTGGTCGCTGCGGGAAAGTTTCATGTCCGCGACTTGCTGGATGCAACTGCACACTCCGGGACTCGCGCTCCGTTGCGAATTGATGCACGCGCGCTCTATTGTTCCTGCCTGTACGGCGCCTACGGTCAATATGATCGACGCCACCGCTACTGCGGATATCCGTTTCATTGTAAAATCCTTGATTATACTGCTCAACCCGATACGCCTTAAGGCGCTTGTTATTGATCGCATTTTGCCATGAAACCGGTTCATTTGGCAAGGTTTTGATGGCTTGTAGCCGAAGGTGCTGCAAATTCGCCATTTTCGACGAGAGCAAAATCCCGGTTGTGTTCGCAATTTTTCAGCTATC
>JAHEFH010000138.1 GCA_024640245.1 Paracoccaceae bacterium
GTCGAGGTGGATGGTCTTTGCGTAGCAGCCGCCCTCGAAGTTGAACGTGCCAGTATCTGCCCAGCCATGTTCGTCATCGCCGATCAGGGTGCGGTTCGGATCTGCCGACAGCGTGGTCTTGCCGGTGCCTGACAGTCCGAAGAATACGGCGGCGTCCTCGGGGTCGTCCTTGGCGTGGTTGGCCGAGCAGTGCATCGGCATGACGCCTTTTTCGGGCAACAGGTAGTTCATCAGCGAAAACACGGATTTCTTGTTTTCGCCCGCATATTGCGTGTTGCCGATCAGGATCATCTTGCGTTCGATCGAAACCGCGATCACCGTTTCGGAGCGGCAGCCGTGGCGTTTCGGGTCGGACTTGAATGTCGGGCAGTTGATGACCGTGTATTCCGGTATGAACGTGTCGAGTTCGGACTGTTCGGGACGGATGAACATGGTGCGGTTGAACAGGGCGTGCCAGGCAAGCTCGGTGATCATGCGCATGTTGATGCGATAGGCCGGATCGGCGCCGGAATAAAGGTCCTGAACGAAATACTCGCGGCCCTTCATATGGGCCAGCATGTCCTGATAGAGTTGTTCGAAATGTTCGGGCGTCATCGGCGGATTGTTTTCCCACCAGATGGTATCCTTGACCGAGGGTTCGTCCACCGTGAACTTGTCCTTGGGCGAGCGTCCGGTGAATTCACCGGTTTCCACCAGCAGGGTGCCGCCATTGCCGAGCGCGCCCTCTTTGAGGCGCAGGGCAGCCTCGATCAGTGCTGGTTCCAAAAGATTGTAATGTGCGGACCCTACACCCGTGATGCCGGATTTTTCCAACGTGCGGGCGGGATTTACGCGACCTGTTTCCATTGCCTGTACTCCATAGACCGGTCCAAATTCTTGACCGCTGAAAATATGATCCAGCGCTATAGCAGCGGCCGCCTGTGCCGCGCCGAGCCTGAAGACGTGATGCTCTATAGCACCTGAGTTTTTGGAACAAAATCACCGAGAACGGCCAATAGCGCACAGTTATCGATAACTTGCGGGTTGAAAATCGAAAGATTTTGAAAATCTTCTTCGTCTGGGGCGGCCAATCAGCGCTGTCTCAAACAAAAGATTGATTCTGCGACTCACCCTTGGCTACAGTCATGTTGACTGCATTTTAAAATTACGGGCGAATTTATGGCACATATAGCGTTGGTAGACGATGATCAGAACATTATCGCTTCGGTTTCCCTGACGCTGGAGGCGGAGGGCCACCTCGTCTCGACCTATCATGACGGATTGCAGGCGCTGAATGCGTTCAACGAAGAAATGCCGGACATGGCGATCCTTGATATCAAGATGCCGCGAATGGACGGAATGGACCTGCTGAGCCGGATGCGGCAGACCTCGGATATTCCTGTGATCTTCCTGACATCGAAGGACGACGAGATCGACGAGGTTCTCGGCCTGCGGATGGGGGCGGACGACTATGTCACCAAGCCGTTTTCGCAGCGCCTGCTCGTCGAGCGCATCCGGGCCTTGCTGCGCCGCAAGGAGATCCTGCGCGCCGACGACGCGGATGTGAACGCGCCGGTAAAAAAGAACCTCATCGAACGCGGTGTGCTGACCATGGATCCCCTGCGCCACGCGGTGACCTGGCGGGGCGCGGACGTGTCGCTGACGGTGACCGAGTTCCTGCTGCTGCAGACGCTTGCACAGTACCCCGGCTTCGTCAAAAGCCGGGACCAGTTGATGGACGTGGCCTATGACGATCAGGTCTATGTGGATGACCGGACCATCGACAGCCACATCAAGAGATTGCGCAAAAAATTCCGGGCGGTCGATCCCGAATTCTCTGCTATCGAGACTTTGTATGGTATTGGGTACCGTTATAACGAAACATGAGTGCAGACCGGCTTCCGTTGGCGAAGCCATGGATTCCAACGCGCCCGTTTTGGCGCTAGTATAGCGTATGGCCCAGTCAGATATCACCCAGAAAAAAGCCACCGGTTGGCACAGGTTCATGAAGTTTCGCGGGTCCCACCTTGCGCAGCGGATCATCACCTTCAATACCGTCGCGCTCTGCGTCCTGATGGTCGGGATATTGTATCTGAGTCAGTTCCAGAACAACTCGGTCCGAGACCGTCGCACCGGGATGGTGCTGGAATCCGACCTGTTCGTCCGTCTGGCCGGTGCCACGATCATAACCGAAACCGATCCGGTGATAAAATTCCTGAAGCTACTCGACACAGTGGCGTTGCTGCCGGTTTCGACGGGGCTGGAGGTGCGCTTCTATGCTCCGGACGGGGTTATGCTGGCCGCAAAAACCTCGTTGAAAGGCGGGTTGAAGCCCGCGGATTCAGGAATTACGAATCCGATCGTTGAGGGCTTTAAAAGGGTCTTATCCTTCTTTTCCAACCTCGCCAAGCAACCCTATGAAAAGCAGGAGCTTGCGGCGAACGCGCACGAGATAGCCGACCAGCTGGCGCTGGACGTATTGAACGGAACGTCCGAATTCCGACAGCGATACACGGCCGATGGTTTTGCCGTGCTGGCGATAGGCCGGCCGGTGATCGTGAACGGCCAGAACGAGGGCGTGCTGGTGCTGTCGACAGTCGAGGGCTATCTGGAACAGATCGTCGGCCAGGACCGGAACGCGGTCCTGCGAGTGTTCATGCTGGCGCTGGCGGTATCGGTCGTCTTGTCGATCGTGCTGGCCAAGACCATCGCCAACCCGATCCACGATCTTGCCGAGGCCGCGGAGGCCGGCAAGCAGGCGCGCTATCGCGATCTGGAACCCGAAAAGGTCAAAATCCCGAACCTGATGTCACGGCCCGACGAGATCGGGCGGCTGTCGGTTGCGATGCGCGAGATGACTTCCGCGCTCTATGATCGGATTGAGGCGAATGAACGCTTTGCCGCGGACGTGGCGCACGAGATCAAGAACCCGCTGGCCTCTTTGCGCTCTGCGGTCGAGACGCTGCGCGCCACGAAATCGGACAAGTCGCGCGAAAAAATGATGAAGATCATCGAACATGACATCCGCCGCATGGACCGGCTTGTGTCCGATATTTCCCACATGTCGCGGCTGGACGGCGAACTGGTCAAGGAACAGATGCGGCCTTTCGACATCACCCAGATGTTGGAGAATATCGTCGATTTTCACCGCAACCAGAGCGATGCGCTGGGGGTGGAGCTGCTCTGGGATCGCCCGTCCTCGCCGATCTACTTCAACGGAATCGAGGAGCGGCTGGCGCAAGTCATCGTAAACCTGCTGTCGAACGCGATTTCGTTCTGCGAACTGAACGACGTGGTGCGGCTTTGGATCCGCGAGCGCGACGACCGTATTCTGATCGCGGTCGAGGACACTGGACCGGGCATTCCGGAAGACAGTCTCGAAACCATCTTCTCGCGCTTCTATTCCCAGCGCCCCGCCGGCGAGTTCGGTGGGCATTCGGGACTGGGGCTGGCGATCTCCAAGCAGATCGTGGAGGCGCACAACGGAGTGATCTGGGCCGAGAATATCCGCGGTTCCGGCCCTGACGCCGACCGCGAGATACAGGGCGCGCGCTTTATTATCGGGCTGCCGACGTGACTCTGGAACTGCCGTTCGGGCTGCGGCATGCCTCCTGTGTCGCCTTCGGCGAGGACGGCATCCTGATCCTCGGGGCATCCGGCGCGGGCAAGTCCTCGCTGGCCCTGGAACTGATCGCGCTGGGGGCCAAGCTGGTCGCGGATGATCAGGTCGAACTGTACGCCGAAGACACAGGTCCGTGCGCACGTGCGCCAGCAGTCTTGCAAGGACTGCTGGAAGCGCGCAAAGTTGGGTTGTTACAGGTCGATTTCGCCGAACGGGCAATTATAAGGCTGGTGATCGATCTGGACCGGGAAGAGCAGGACCGCCTGCCGCCACGACGGCTTGTAAGGCTGGGCGCGCAGGAAGTTGATTTGATTTTGGGGGGAAACACCCCAAATCTGGCGATAGCAGCCAAGTTGTATGTGACGACGGGGCGGCGTCATTGAGGAATGAATGAGCAGCGAAACGGGTAAATCCAGCATCGTGTTCGTGACCGGGCCGTCCGGCGCGGGCCGCAGCACCGCGATCAACGCGTTCGAGGACATGGGATACGAGACCATCGAGAACCTGCCGCTCGACCTGTTGCCGCGCCTGCTTGCCGGACCGGTCTACAAGAAACCTCTGGCGCTGGGTATCGACGTGCGGACCCGCGATTTTAGCGCCGTCGGGGTATTGCGCGCGCTGGAAGAGGTCGCCCGGCATGACGGTTATGATGGCACGTTGCTGTTCGTCGACTGTGAAATCAACATCCTGCTGCGCCGTTACAGCGAAACCCGTCGCCGGCATCCGCTGGCCCCGACTGGATCGCCGCGCGAGGGCATCGAGGCGGAGCTGCGCCTGCTGGACAGTCTGCGCAAACGCGCAGACGTGTTCATCGACACATCCGAGATGTCGCCGCACGACCTTCGGGCAGAAATCTCCGCCATGTTCGGAGGCAAGGAGGGCTCTTTTCTGGCGGTCAGCCTGCAGTCATTTTCCTACAAGCGCGGCCTGCCGCTGGGAATTGACATGGTGCTGGATTGCCGATTTCTCAGAAATCCATACTGGGATGAGTCACTGCGGGCGCTGACCGGACTGGACAAAGCCGTTCAGGCCTACGTCCGGAGCGATCCGCGGTACCAGCGGTTCTTTGACCAGATGACAGATATGGTTGAATTTCTTTTGCCGGCTTACAGGGAAGAGGGAAAATCGCATTTCAGTATTGGACTGGGTTGCACGGGCGGGTGTCACAGGTCGGTGAGCGTTGCGGAAGCACTCGCGAAATCCCTTGCGCCCAAGGGCTGGCAGGTGTCTATACGCCACCGGGAGTTGGAACGGCGCGCGGAAACGCGCAGCGAACAGGAGCAAGCGGTGCCGTGATCGGGATTGTGATAGTTGCACATGGCGGGCTTGCCCGTGAATATCTGGCCGCGGTCGAACACGTGGTCGGCAAGCAGGAGAATATCCGCGCCATCGCGACCACTGCGGAATGCGATCGCGCGGCCAAGCAGGAAGAGATCTGCCTTGCTGCCGACGAGGTCGATACCGGCGATGGAGTTGTCGTGGTCACCGACATGTTCGGCGGTTCTCCGTCTAACCTGAGTATGAAGGCGTGCAACTGCTCGAACCGCAAGAACCTCTATGGTGCCAACCTTCCGATGCTGGTCAAACTGGCGAAATCCCGCAACCTGCCGATAGAAAAGGCAGTTGCCGCTTCCTTGGAAGCAGGTCGTAAATATATAAACGTCAGCAATGGCATATTCTGACCACGGGTGGACCAAGTGGAAAAACTTCTGAAGATCCAGAACGAAAAGGGTTTGCATGCCCGCGCGTCAGCCAAATTCGTCGAAACCGTCGAGGCGCATGACGCCATGGCCGAGGTCAGCAAAGATGGCATGTCGGTTCTCGGCGATTCGATCATGGGCCTGATGATGCTCGCCGCGCCCAAGGGTACCTGCATCACCATCGAGACCAGCGGCCCCGAGGCCGAAAAGCTGGCGTTGGCACTGGAAGAACTCGTGAACAACCTGTTCGGCGAGGGCAAATAGCCTTTTCCGGACGATTCGCTCAGCGCGACGGTTTCGGCACGTCACCACTGTAATCGTAGAATCCCTTGCCCGTCTTGCGGCCGAGCCAGCCGGCCTCGACATATTTGGTCAGCAGGGGGCAGGGACGGTACTTGCTGTCGGCCAGATCGTTGTGCAGAACTTTGAGGATCGCGAGAACCACGTCCAAACCGATATAATCCGCCAGTTCCAGCGGGCCCATGTGAAACCGCGCGCCCAGTTTCATCGACCGGTCGATGCTGTCCACCGATCCCACATTCTCGTAAAGCGTGTAGACCGCCTCGTTGATCATCGGGGCCAGAATGCGGTTTACGATAAAGGCGGGATAGTCCTGCGCCGTGATCGCGGTCTTGCCGAGCGAGGTGACCACCTTGTGCATCAGGTCGTAGGTCTCGTCGCTGGTCTCGATGCCGCGGATCAGTTCGACCAGTTCGATCACCGGAACCGGGTTCATGAAATGCAGGCCGATGAACTGCGCCGGACGGTCGGTTCCGGCGGCCAGGCGCGTGATGGAAATCGAAGAGGTGTTTGAAGCGAGAATGGTGTCGTCCGACAGGTGCGGCAGCAGTTCCTTGAAGATCGCCTGCTTCGTCGCCTCGTGTTCTGTCGCACTCTCGATCACCAGATCGCATTTGCCGACCTCGGCCAGACCGGAGGCAAGCGAAACGCGCTGAAGGGCGGCGGTCTTCTGTTCCTCGGAGATATTGCCGTGATGCGATTGCCGCGACAGGCTGGCGGATATCGCCGCCGGTGCGGACCGAAGCCGATCCGCATCTCGGTCGTAGAGCATCACGTCATAGCCGGCGGCGGCAAAAACATGCGCTATGCCGGACCCCATGCGGCCTGCACCGATTATTCCGACCTTGCTGATCTGCATATTCCCGCTCCGTTTTCTGTCACTGTATCAAAAAGCAATTGGTATGTCCGCAAGCCATTCCGGCCGGCCGCGTTCCCGGCGCGCAGAACGATCGGCCATCCGAAGTGATTTCTAACGGGTTTTCCAGCTATTTGGAAAGGCTTTTGGCGTATTCGACGAGTTGGTCGGCGACTGTTCCCCATCCGTCGTAGAATCCCATTTCCTCGTGGGTTTTTCGCGCCTCGACTGATCGGTGTCGGGCGATTGCAGTATACTTGGTGGTGTCGTGCTCGCCGTCTTCGAACAGCACGATCGCCGTCATGAACGGGTCCGGTGCAGGTTTCCAGCCCTCGCTGTAGGCGTCCGTAAACACCAGTTTCCTGCCGTCCTGGACCTCCAGATAGACGCCGTCGTTCGTCAATTCGTTTCCGTCGACCTCGAAAGTGGTGTTGAAGCGGCCGCCGACCCGCAAGTCGATATCGCAGGCCGTGACTCGATGCGGTCTGGGAACGAAGAACTGCCGTATGTGTTCGGGTGTGCTCCAGCACTCCCAGACCAGCGCCCGCGGCGCGTCGAGCGTGCGGGTAAAACTCAGGTCAGTCTTCGGGTCGAGTTCCATCTTTTTGTTCTTTCATCAGG
>JAHEFH010000028.1 GCA_024640245.1 Paracoccaceae bacterium
TGCCTTCCTTTTCGCCTTCTTCGTGCTCTTCCTTTTTCTCGCCGCTGATAATCAGCATGCGGTCTTTCAGTTCGACGTCGATATCTTTTTCGTCCATGCCTGCCAGTTCGGCTTTAACCTCGATCCGGTCATCCTTTTCGCAGACATCAATCGCGGGCAACGTGTCGCCGAATATAAATGGCGATGTCAAAGCGGTGGATTTCCCACGCTGGGCCAAAGATGTAAATGGCCAGTTGTCATGCAACTCGTCGAACAAATGGTCAATCTCGCTTCGCAGATTCATGAAACGGTCCCAGCCTCCGCGTGTCAGTGATTTTGACTCCTCCTTAGGCTTGTCGGTAGCAGCAGTAACTTTCTTACTCATCAATAAACTCCTACGAATGGTGATTTTTCATTGGCGGATCAAGCAGCATAATAGAATTAGGCCGATTCCTGTCTTTGATTTAAGTCAAATTCGTAGCAGACGTTTGTCACGCAAGGAGATGTCGTTTTTTGATTGTGAAAATTCATATCGACAAACGCGGGGGAGGGCCGAATATCCCCAAACCGGTTATTCTCCGGGTATGCAGTCCATCCGGCTGCGGCGAGTAGTGCCATTGGAGCTTGATCCGTGAAACATATCGGGATCGCCGATGGCGGTCGCGTATTTTCCGCCGTTGTCCCCAACAGTGATCCATCTGGAAAGTGCGCTGATGCCGTAAGGGGTAGAAGCCCTTGCCGGGTTAACGCCGGCAAGGGCCTCTTTAGTACATTTTATTTATAAAAGGACTTGTAGCTACCTATTCGGCGGGTGTCGCGCCGGATTTGTCAGGTGCGGCTTTTTTGGCCTGTTCAAGGTCTTCCACCCAAAGGTTGTGGTGCTCCTTGGCCCAGTTCTTATCGACCTTTCCGCTCGTCATGGCGTCAAGTGCGCCCTCCATTCCGACGGAACCGATATAGATATGGGCCAGAATGACGGCAATGAACGCGAATGAAATGATGGCATGCCAGAGCTGTGCGAACTGCATTTCCTCATGCGGCGCCAGTTGGGTCTCCAATTCGCCGAGGCCCAGCATTTGCGGGATTCCGAACGAGTTCAGGTGTTCGAAAGTCGAGGCGAAGAGGGGCATTTGGTAAGGGAACAGCAATGACAGACCCGATACCGAGATCGAGACGCCGAAAACGACCACGATCCAGAAGATGATCTTCTGTCCGGCGTTGAATTTCTTTGAGGGCGGGTGCCCCTTGCCAATGAAACCGCCGCCCATGGCCAGCCATTTCAGGTCGTGCCGGTTCGGGATGTTTTCCAGAACCCACATCACAAAGACCAGCACCAGACCGGCCATGAAACCCCAACTGATCCAGTTATGGACGAATATGCTGACGGCCGCGATTGCGGCGAAAGCCTCTTTGCCGATCAGCTGTATCAGGCCGAAGCGACCAAACAGCGATATCAGGCCGGTGATGCCGAGCAGGATGAAAGAACCTGCCATTAGCCAGTGCCCGAAGCGCTCGATCAGTTTGAAGCGCAGGATTTTAATTCCTGATGGACCACCTTCGATACGAATTTTGCCCTTTATAACATAGAACAGCGCCAACAGACCCAACATTCCAAGCAGTGCGTAGCCGCCGTAATCCTTCAATGGCCCCCTGCGCACATCCAGCCACCACATGCCGCCATCCTGAATCAGGACGGTGGCGGCCGGACCTTTGGTGGAGGCGATCACATCGAGCTTTTCATAGCGCAGCCCGCGCCACAACTCGGCGTCGGAGATGCCTCCAAGCGTTCCAAGTTGTTCCGAAGTTGGAGCAGCCGCATCAGGATTGCCTGTGGCGTCCGAGCGGAAGCTGTCGTCCATTTTCAACCCCTCTTGCCGCTTTATAATATCGGCAAGGGTCTGCGCGCCGCCGGTTGCTGCGCGGAGGTCTGTAGCAGTATCTTGTGCGGTTGCGGCGAAAGCAGAAACCAGAAGAATGAATATGCTGACAACGATTGGATACAAACGGGGCTGGCCCATAAATTTATCCTCTTAAGATCATGGATTTTTTAGGTGCCGCCCTTGCAGGCGGCACCCTGTCTTATCGGCTGCTTGCAGCCCTATCTGCGAGCTTAGATGCCGCCGGCCTTCTGGCCGTAGGCTGTGCCCCAACCCCAGGCACCCGATCCGAAACCGCGGGCGATCACGCGCTCACGGTAGATATTGGAAACCATGTCGCCATCGCCGGCCAGCAGGGCCTTGGTGGAACACATTTCCGCACAGATTGGCAACTTGCCCTCGGCAATACGGTTGCGACCGTATTTCGAGAACTCGGCTGTGGAGTGGTTCTCCTCCGGACCGCCTGCACAGAATGTGCATTTGTCCATCTTGCCGCGGCTGCCGAAGTTGCCGGCCTGTGGATACTGCGGAGCACCGAACGGACATGCGTAGAAGCAATATCCGCAACCGATGCACAGATCCTTGGAGTGCAACACGATGCCGTCATCTGTCTGGTAGAAACAGTCTACCGGACAGACCGCCATACAAGGGGCGTCGGAACAGTGCATGCAAGCGACCGAGATCGTGCGTTCGCCCGGTTTGCCGTCGCCGATTGTAACAACTTTACGCCGGTTGATGCCCCAGGGCACCTCGTGCTCGTTCTTACAGGCGGTGACGCAGGCGTTGCATTCTATGCAGCGCTCGGAATCGCAAAGGAATTTTGCTCTTGCCATTATTCAAGCCCTCCTCAAGCCGTATAGATTTTGCAGAGAGTCGCCTTCGTCTCTTGCATTTGTGTTACCGAGTCATAGCCGTAGGTTTGCGCCGTGTTGCTAGACTCGCCCAGAACGTAGGGGTCGGCTCCTTCGGGATACTTGCTCCTCCGGTCCTCGCCCTGGAAATGGCCGCCGAAGTGGAACGGCATGAAGGCAACGCCCGCCGCTACACGCTCGGTGATCATGGCCATAACCTTGACCTTGCCGCCCTCGGGTCCTTCGACCCAGACCTGATCGCCGTCACGGATACCGATGTTGTTGGCATCGCGTGTATTGATTTCGACGAACATGTCCTGCTGTAGTTCGGCCAACCACGGGTTCGACCGCGATTCATCGCCGCCGCCCTCGTATTCGACCAGACGACCGGATGTCAGGATAATCGGATAATCCTTGGAGAAGTCATTCTTCTGGATCGACTCATACATAGTCGGAACCCGCCAGAACTTCTTGTCCGCGTAGGTTGGATAATCCGCCACCAGATCACGCCGGTTGGTGTAGAGCGGTTCGCGGTGCAACGGTACAGGGTCTGGGAATGTCCAGACGACCGCACGTGCCTTGGCGTTACCGAACGGAGCGCAACCATGCTCAATGGCAACCCGCTGAATGCCGCCTGAAAGGTCAGTCTTCCAGTTGGTTTTCGGTCCGGCCACCGCATCGATCGCGGCACGTTCGTCCGCCGTCAGGTCGCCGTCCCAGCCTAGGTCCATCAGCATTTGCATCGTGAACTCGGGGTAACCATCCTTAATTTCCGACCCGACAGAGTATACGCCCTCGGCCAGCAGATTGTCGCCGTCACGCTCTACGCCGAAACGGGCGCGGAATGTCAGGCCGCCTTCTGCGACGGATTTGGACATGTCGTACAGGTTCGGCGTGCCCGGATGGTTCATTTCCGGAGTACCCCAGCTTGGCCAAGGCAGACCGTAGTAATCGCCGTCTGCCGGTCCGCCAACTGCCTGCAACGTAGTCTTGTCGAAGGTCTGCTGGTTGGCCATGTGCAGCTTGAGCCGTTCCGGAGATTGACCGGTATAGCCGATAGTCCACATGCCGCGGTTGAATTCACGGGTCAGGTCCTCGACGTTCGGTTCGTCTTCGCTGTCCATAGCGATATTGCGGAACATCCGGTCTGCGAACCCGAATTTCTTGGCGAATTTCGCCATGATAATGTGGTCAGGCAAAGACTCGAACAGCGGTTCGACGACCTTGTCGCGCCACTGCAGCGAGCGGTTCGATGCGGTGACAGAGCCACGCGTTTCGAACTGCGTCGAGGCCGGCAGCAGGTAAACGCCGTCGGTCCGGTCGTGCAGGATAGCCGAAACGGTCGGGTAGGGGTCAACCACGACAAGCATGTCGAGCTTTTCCATCGCCGTTTTCATCTCGGTCATCCGGGTCTGGCTGTTCGGCGCGTGACCCCACAGGACCATCGCCCGCACGTTATCCGGCTGGTCGATGTTTTCCTTGTCTTCCAGAACGCCGTCGATCCAGCGGCTGACGGGAATACCGTTTGTCAGCATAATCTCTTCGTCATGGAACCGGCTCTTGACCCAGTCGAGGTCTTCTTCCCAGACGCGGGCCCAGTGAGCCCACGAACCGGCCGCCAGACCGTAGTAACCCGGCAGGGTATCGGCGAGAACGCCAAGGTCCGTCGCGCCCTGCACGTTGTCGTGACCACGGAAGATGTTGGTGCCGCCGCCGGCGACGCCCATATTCCCCAGAGCAAGCTGCAGGATACAGTAAGCGCGGGTGTTGTTGTTGCCGTTGGTGTGCTGCGTGCCGCCCATGCACCATATAACGGTGCCCGGACGGTTATTTGCCAGCGTCATCGCCACGCGGCGCAACTGGGAACCCGGAACGCCAGTGACCCGCTCGGTCTCTTCCGGCGTCCACTTCTTCACTTCCTTCTGGATTTCGTCCATGCCCCAGACGCGGGTGCGGATGAATTCCTTGTCTTCCCAGCCATTGTCGAAGATGTGCCACAGGATGCCCCATATCAGGGCAACGTCGCTGCCAGGACGCATGCGCACATATTCGTCGGCATGGGCCGCAGTGCGCGTGAAGCGTGGGTCGCAAACGATCAGTGGCGCGTTGTTTTCCTCTTTAGCCTTCAGGATATGAATCAGGGAAACAGGGTGCGCTTCGGCAGGGTTGCCGCCGATTACGAAGATCGCTTTGGATTTGTGGATGTCGTTGTAGCTGTTGGTCATGGCGCCGTAGCCCCATGTGTTCGCAACGCCGGCAACGGTGGTCGAATGGCAGATTCGCGCCTGATGGTCCACGTTGTTCGTGCCCCAATAGGCGGCGAACTTGCGGAACAGGTATGCCTGTTCGTTGCTGTGCTTGGCAGATCCGAGCCAGTAGACAGAGTCCGGTCCGCTTTCCTCGCGGATTTTCGTCATGCCGTCGCCGATCTCGTTGATCGCGTCTTCCCAGCTGAGGCGCTTCCACTCTCCGCCTTCGAGTTTCATAGGGTATTTCAGCCGGCGTTCGCCATGGGCGTGTTCACGCACCGCGGCGCCTTTGGCGCAATGCGCGCCGAGGTTGAACGGGCTGTCATAGCCTGGTTCCTGTCCGACCCATACGCCGTTGTCGACTTCCGCAACGACGGTACAGCCGACGGAACAGTGGGTGCAGACGGATTTGATCGTCTGGATAGCGCCATTCATTGTGGTTTGGGCCGAAGCCTTTGTAACCGAGCCGCCCATAGCGCCCATAGCGGCCAGTCCACCGACTGCCAATCCCGATCCGCGAAGGAACGAACGGCGGTCAACAGATTTTTCTGCTACCCTGGACAGGAGGCTTGCCCGTTGGGGACGTGTTGCTACCCCGTTGGTCTTTTTCCTGAGCATTATTATTCTCCATTGCTGTTTGGCAATATAGCCAAGTTTGCCATGTACTCTTGCCTTGCAGCGCCTTGGATGCCGAGCAACCCGCCGCCGCTATCGAAACTTCCGCTAGAAGCGGGCGCTATCGAAATATGCCTTTGTATGGGCGGTATCCCGCAGGCCGTCACCGGACTGCTGGTCGAGTTGTGCAGCTTCTGCTGACTTTCCTGCCATGGTCACAGCCGCGGCAGGTGCCGCAACAGTCGCCAGTTTTAGAAAATCCCTGCGGCTGTTCTCGCCGTCCTTCTCTTTTTTGGTCATTCGACTTCTCCTAGTTGTGGACTGCCTTTCGGCTATCCGGTGTTACGGCCGTTCGCTGGCGGCCATCCTGAATGCTTGTTTCTCGATTTCCATGAATACGCGGCCGATGGCGCCGACGGGTGCATAGAGGATCGACCCTTTCGCCCCTTCCAGATCGGAAAAGAAGTGTCCGGCCCATGGGCCGATATGGCGGTTGAAGAACTCTTTCTGCCGATCCAGTGTCGCCGGCTTTCCGAAACGGCCCGTGATCATTCCTGCCATCATTTCGCACAGGCTGGCGATATTGTCTTCGGGTTCGAAAACGTTTTCCGCCCGGGAAATATGCAGGCTGGCCATGTCGTTGCGCAGGACCGCCAGAGGCTTTTCATTCAGAAAGCCTGTCAGGTAATAGCTGGCATAAGGCAGCAATTCGCCCCGACCGACCCCGATGAAAAGGGCGTTGAATTCGGTTTCGGCGGCTTTCTCGCTACGCGAGGCCGCAATGCGGGCCAGCGCCTTGATAGCAGAACCCAGATCGGTCTCGTCACCCGTCAGGGCCGCGGTTTTCTTTAACAGGGCCTTGTTCGGCGGGGCGGACAACAAAACGCCTAGATAATCGTAAAGGTCAGCGCGAAGCTTGTCCTCTTCTGCAATTTTCATGTCCGATGCGTTATCCAGCATCCATTCCTCCAAATTCGGCCAATCTTGCGGCCTGGTCCCTCAAGTGTTTGCCTCGACCTCAAACCGCATACGCCGTTTCGGTGCCGCGACCGCCAGTTCAGGGTGCTCCGGCTCCGGTTCGGTCGTTGGCGCGTCCGTTATGGCCTGCGCCAATTCCTCTGTTTCGTCTTCCCCTTCGGGTTCGAGCACATCCTCCGCACCTGTGTCTGTCAGAACATCCGTGCTGGCTGGCGCGTCTTTCAGCTTTTCAAGTCGTGCCAATTCCTCGACGTGCTTCATCAGCCCCCTGCCGACTTGATAGGTCGTCCGGACCACTTCCCCTGACAGGCCCGCTGTCCTGAAATCCTCTGCATAGTCCACCAGATCGTCCAGATTAGCCAAAACCGGATTGCTGACCCACAACTTGCGCAAGGCGCGGTTGCGTAGGCGCGTCGGGACGGATTTGGCCATGAAGGCCGAAAAATCATCGCCGGCTTTCAGTGTGTCTGGATCGGGCAGGCCGAGCTCTTCGAGCAAAACCTCGTCGGCTTTCTGTTCCTGAACCGCCAGAGCCTCTTCCTCTTCGGCGGCGACGCGTACCTCTGCCTCTTGCCTGGCTTCGGCTTCCACGGCTTGTTTGCGGCGGCTCCAGAATGTTTGCTGCACGGTCACTTCGGCTCCTCCGTACGGTGGGAGGCGGGCGCGCGATAGACGTCTGATACCTGTTTTATCCGAGCGTCGCCGATGCCGTCCTGAACGAGGTCAATGCGGCTCTTGTCACGCTTGCGCTTTACGAACACTTCTTCCTGATGGTGCTTCTCGATGAAAGCTCCGATCCATGCGATGAGTGCCTGCGGCATCGCCACGGGCTCGACGATATCCTCGCCATTGTCGGTATAATCCTGAGCCTCGTAGGGCGAGGCGGTCACTGTCACAAGGTCCAGCGGACGTGTGTCACCCTGTCTCTGCTGGGTGCGCATGATGACATAGAGTTTTGGAACCTCACAGGACAGCGCGGTCAGGTAAGCTTCTGTTTCAGTTCGATGCAGCGTCAGGGGCAGGGTGCCTGCATGGAATTCGACCGTGTCACCATCGCGTCGGAGTTCAGCCCAATCTGCCGGCGGCGCTCCCGGAATGACGGCAACTGCGCGCCAAACCCAACGAGCCCACTTCGTGACGCCCGGCTTCTGCCGGACGACAACGCCGACAGGCATCGTTGCAGTCCTTGAATTCACATCTCTCTCCCGTCCAGCTTATCGAAACCCTTCGGATTCCCAACTGGTTAAATCGATAGTGCGCGACTTGAGGCTTTCTTCAAAGGAATTTTTTGTCAGAAGGTTGTGAAGAGAGCAAAACATCGCAACACGGACATTTTGTCCATATGCAAGTTGCGAGATGTGGTTAATTTGGACAAAATGTCCACCTCGGGAGCTGACCTCCGTTCGGTGATTGTACAGCCGGACTTGCGGCCGTCTGCACGACGAATCGACTGTCTGGGCAGTGCTTTAGATGACAGTTCAATTGGGCTGGAATTCCTGCCCTTACCGTTCTGGAGCAACTGCCTTCCAGCAGGAATGCGGGAATGGCCCGACCTCGCCTCGGGAAATAATCGCGCTTTACGCGACTTAATTTTCGTGACTAAGGTAAAGCCCTCTCTGTCGGAGAGTGGCGGAAATATGGATGTTCAACAGTTAATGTGGAAAAATAACTAAGATGCCCAAGACACTAATTTTATGCGATTGTTCTGGTTCACAATCGGTTTCTGAAAAGTGTTTTTCCAGCGTCGAGGGCGTTCGTTGTTCGCGGGTCCACACGGCACTTTGCACGTCAGAATCAGGCACGGCTTCCAAGCTGATCGCAGGGGGCGACGCGATTGTCGCCTGTTTGCAGGAGCGCGCCGTGTTCGAGGAGTTGGCCGAGGAGCTCGGCGTCGACGCGCCAGAATTCGTCGACATCCGTGACCGCGCGGGGTGGTCCGACGAGGGCGAAAATACCGGTCCGAAAATGGCTGCACTGGTCCGCGACGCGCTTTTGCCGCGACCTGCGGGAAAAGCTGTCGATGTCGCCTGCGAGGGACTATGCCTGATCATCGGGTCTGCTGATGTGGCGCTGCCAGCGGCAGAACAATTATGCGAGATGCTGGGCGTGACCGTTCTTCTGCCTGACGGCGACGAATTGCCGGTCAGCCGCGCTTATGACGTGACCTCGGGAACGCTGAAATCCGCGAAGGGAACACTGGGCGATTTCGAGGTCAGAATAGAAACATTGCGCCAGATAAACCCCGGTGGACGCGGCGACTTACGGTTCGGAGAGCCGCAGAAGGGTGCGGTTTCGAAATGCGATATCATCCTCGATCTGTCCGGCGGAACGCCGCTGTTTCCAGCGCCTGAAAAGCGCGACGGTTACCTGCGCGCCGATCCGGGCGATCCTTTAGCGGTCGCCAGACAGGTTTTCGACGCCTCCCATATGGTGGGTACGTTCGAAAAGCCGCTGTTTCTGAATTACGACGAAAACCTCTGTGCCCATTCCCGCGCAGGTAAGACGGGATGCACCAAATGTCTCGATGCCTGTCCGACCAGTGCGATCATGCCGGACGGTGACCATGTCGCGATCGACCCGATGATCTGTGCCGGTTGCGGTGCGTGCAGCGCCCTGTGCCCGTCCGGCGCGATCAGTTACGACGATCCGCCGGTGACCTATGTTTTCCGCCGCATCCGCACACTGGTGGAGGCCTATCAGTCGGCAGGCGGCGGCACGCCGCGCCTTCTGGTGCATGATGGCGATTTCGGGGCCGAAATGATTTCCCTGTCAGCCAGGTTCGGGCGCGGCTTGCCTGCCGACGTGATACCGATGGAGGTCGATGCGCTCGCTGGCTTCGGTCACGCGGAAATGCTGGCGGCCCTCGCGACCGGCTTTGGCTCTGTGCATATCCTGCTGTCGCCGAAATCCGACAAGCCGGTGATCGGGCGCGAAACCGGACTTGCCAATGCGATTGCCGGCAAGGCAGGCGTCGTCGAGATCGACGTAAACGATCCCGATTTGCTGTCGGAGCATTTATACGGGTTCAAGAAACTTTCGGGTGTCAAAGATACGATCCTGCCGCAGGGCGGACGCCGCGACGTGACCCGTTTGGCGGCCAAGGCGTTGCGCCCGGACGCGGATGCACCGATCGACCTGCCCGAGGGCGCGCCCTATGGCGCGGTTCTTGTAGACACGGATGCCTGTACCCTGTGCCTTGCATGTGCGTCGCTCTGCCCGTCCGGCGCACTGGGCGACAACCCCGACATGCCGCAACTGCGGTTTCAGGAGGATGCCTGCCTGCAATGCGGCCTCTGCGCAAATATCTGTCCGGAAAAGGCCATCACTCTCAAACCGCAGATGGATCTGTCGGATGCGGCCTATCGCCAGACCGTGTTGCATGAGGAAGAGCCTTTTGCCTGTATCGAGTGCGGCAGCCTGTTCGGCGTGAAATCCACAATCGAACGGATCGTGAAGCAGCTCGAAGGCAAACATTCGATGTTCGCTGCCTCGGATTCCGGCAGGTTGATCATGATGTGCGACACTTGCCGGATCAAGGCCCAGTATAAAGTTACGGACAATCCGTTCCAGTCGGGTGAGCGCCCGAAAACACGCACGACGGATGACTATCTGAAACCGCGCAAAGACCATTGAAATTGAGTAAACGGAGGCAAAGCCATGAGTGAAGAATTCAATATGTCCATGAGGAAGTTCCTCAAGCAGGTCGGCGTCACGTCGCAGCAGGCGATAGAAGAGGCCATGCGGGATGCGGGCGAGGCGGCGACCAAGGGTAAGACCTTTTCCGCGCGCATGGTGCTGACCGTGGAGGGGCTTGACCTCGAGCATGTCGTCGAAGGCAAGATCGTGGGCAACAGCTAATATGACCGTGACCCGTGAAAGTGTGCTGGAAACGCTTGGCAAGATTGTCGATCCGATCAGCAAAAAAGACCTCGTCACCGCCGGAATGGTGCGTGCCCTGACAGTTTCCGACGGGGCAGTCCGCTTCGTTCTTGAAATTGACCCGGCCCGCGCCAAGGCCATGGAGGCAGTGCAGGCAGAGGCCACCGAGGCATTGAAGGCGCTGGCGGGTGTAACGAATGTGTCCGTCGTAATGACCGCGCACAGCGCCGCGCCTCCGCCACCTGATTTGGGCGGCAAGAAAAAATCCGAGCCCGGCGGTCCGCAGAAAATCCCCGGAGTGGACAGGATCATCGCCGTTGCCTCGGGCAAGGGCGGGGTCGGGAAGTCCACCGTCTCTGCAAATCTGGCCGCGGCTCTGGCTGCCGAGGGCCGCAGGGTCGGCCTGCTGGATGCGGACGTCTACGGTCCCTCGCAACCGCGGATGCTGGGTATTTCCGGACGGCCTTCGTCGCCGGACGGAACAACGATCCTGCCGCTGCGCAATCACGGTGTGACGCTGATGTCCATAGGCCTGATGACCCGCGACGACGAGGCCGTTGTCTGGCGCGGTCCCATGCTGATGGGAGCCTTGCAACAAATGCTGAATCAGGTGCAGTGGGGCGCGCTCGATGTGCTGATTGTGGATCTGCCACCGGGCACCGGCGACGTGCAGATGACTTTGGCGCAGAAAGCCGAGGTGACGGGCGTTGTGATCGTCTCTACCCCTCAGGATGTTGCATTAATAGATGCCCGCAAGGCACTGGATATGTTTAGTAAACTAGGAACGCCAGTAATCGGTATGATCGAGAATATGTCGACACATATCTGTTCGCAATGTGGTCACGAGGAACATGTTTTCGGCCATGGCGGCGTACAGGCCGAAGCCGCGAAACTTGGCGCTCCGTTCATGGGAGAGATCCCGCTGGACATCGATATCCGCCTCGCTTCGGATGGCGGTGCGCCTATCGTTGTTTCCAAACCGAACTCGCCGCAGGCGCAGGCTTTCCGCAGGATTGCTCGCAAGATGATCGAAGACGGACAGGCATGAGCGCAGAGCCGACGTTTCCGCCTCTGCTCAAAGGGCTGGAGGTTGATATTGGTGACGACCCTTTCGTGGTGGCGATTGATCTGGCCGACGCCGGATGCGACCCAGGTATTGTTGCCTATGACATAACGCAGGAAAACCTGCGAGCCGCGATTATTCTGACGCCGGAAGTCCCATTGGCCGAAGCCATGACAATGCTGATTGCCTGCGGTATCGGGTTTTCGAATGCGCTGGGCGCTCTGGGTCCGCCGGAAATAGCTGTCCATCTGGGGTGGGATGGAACGATTTTTGTCAACGGGGGCACTTGCGGCAAGCTCAGTGTTGCCTCGAGCACCTTTGATCCCGAGGAAGAACCTGACTGGCTGGTCGTGGGGCTGAAGGTGGCGATGTTTCCGTCGACCAATCTGGAAGGCGGCGAAACCCCCGATGAGACCACCTTGTTTCAAGAGGGCTGTGACGAAGTTGGACCCGTCCAGTTGCTGGAAAGCTGGGCGCGCCACACTCTTGTCTGGATCAACCGCTGGTCCGATGACGGACCCGCACCCTTGCATGCCGAATGGTCCGGAATGGCCTATGGTCTCGGCGGCGGTATCACGACAGATGTTTCCGGCGAAACTGTTGCCGGTAAATTTTTGGGAGCCGACGAAGATTTCGGGATGTTGATAAAGACGAAAACCGGTACGGTGGTAAAGCCGCTGACCGAGCTACTGTACACGGAAGACGGGGAAGACTGGGAATGAAACTCGCGCGTGCAATCCATTTTGATGAAAGTGACCGCAATGTCTTCCATATCGCCGCGCGTACCGGTGAATGGGCGATCAGCGGCGGATTTGAATTCTCCGATTGGTCCGAGGCCGACCTGAAAGGCAAAAACCGCCAGGCCTTTGCCAACGGCTGGCTCGGCTTGGAGACCTTCGGTCGGGTGACCTTCGTGGCCGTCACCAGCATCGAACAGGCAGAGGTTGATGCGCTTGCCAACCGGCTCGCGACGCATTTCGTCGAGGTTTATGGCGCACCGTCACTTGAACTCGCCCTGCCCGTGGCACAGCAGGAGTTGGAACACGCTCTGGATTTGTGCGAAGATCATGACCCAAACACTTTGCTGGCGGTCAGCCGCGAACTGACCGAGGCAGGAGTGAAAGAAGCGTTCCGGGCCATCAAGAGCGATGATGCCGACATCATGCAATTCGCGGTGCACGGATCGCTGGACGACTAGTATTCAGCCGACCGGTATCCAGACCGAAAATCTGGAGCCCTTTCCCAGACTGCTTTCGACCGAAATAGTCCCGCCATAGCGGTTAACGATTGTTTTCGTTATCGACAGGCCAAGACCGGTGCCTTCACGCTCTTTTGTGGAGAAGAACGGATCGAATATCTTATCCAAGACATTGTCGGGAATGCCTTTTCCGGTGTCCGAAACCTCGAACACGACGCCATCGGAGCCGTCTTGGCTACGGTCGTATGTGCGCAGGGTCAGGGTTCCGCCATCGGGCATGGCATGGATCGCATTGACGATCAGGTTGATCAATACCTGCTGCAATTCCGTCCGGTTTATCAGAATGGTGCCGGAGGCTTCAATTCCTCGGGCAACGGTGATTTTACTCTTTTGCAGCAGGTGCTGGACCAGCACCAGACAGTCATCCAGCGCCTGTACAGGATTCTGACGTTCTATCGAGTCGGAAAACTCGTCAGGCCGGGCAAACTGCAGAAGCTTGTTGACCAGAATGGTGACGCTGTGAATTTGTTCGTCAATCAGGCTCAACTCTGTTTTGATCCGATCGGCGTCACTCAGGGTTTGCTCGCGAATAACGTCCAGATTGCCCTGGATCACCGCCATCGGGTTGTTGATTTCGTGGGCGATACCGGCGGTGATTTCGCCGATTGCAGCCAGTTTTTCCGACACGACCAGTTGCTTGGTCGTCGCTTCCAGCCGCTTGTTGGCCTCATATAGCTCACTGGTGCGTTCCTTGACGCGGTCGTTCAGTTCGTCGGCAAGGCGGCGTAGCTTTCGGTCGCGTTCCTGAATCTGACCCAGCAAGTGATCCAGATGCGACGCTACCCGGCCGATCTCGTCATCGCTGGGCGGAAGGCCGGTGCGGGCGCCTAGGTCACCTTCCTCCACCTTTGAAATTGTGCTGAGCATGCGTTCCAGTGGCCGGAAGATTGCTCCGGCCCAGCGCAGGAATATCGGAACCGACAGGGCGACCACCAAAAGCAGTGCCCCGATAATGGAGTAGAGTGTCCGAGCTTTAGCCTCGCGGTAGGGCGTGTCCAGAAACCCGACATAGAGCATCCCGATGCGTTGGCCGTAGCTGTCAATAACCGGTTCGTAGGCAGAAATGTACCAGTCATTAACGACAAAGGCGCGGTCCAGCCAGATTTGCCCCTGATCAAGCACCGTCGCTCGCACGATCGCGGACACGCGCGTTCCCAGTGCCCGGACATTTTCGAACAGTCGCACGTTGGTGCTGATACGTACGTCTTCCAGAAACAGTGTGGCGGTACCGATGCTGCCGGCGGTCAGGCTGGCTTCGGGATAGACCAAGTCGTTGATCGTATCTATGAATTCAAGGTTCCGGTTCAGCAAGATGCCGCCGACCAGCGCCGCGGGTGCGCCATTGACTGAAACAGGCGCGGAGCTATGGACAACCATGCCGCGGGTCTCGACCGTGCGCTCGGTCGGGACGGCGGCCTGTGTAGGCACCAGTGAAATACGCGCTTGGCTCGCTAATATGGGCGATAACCGTTCCAGTTCGGCGGAAGTAAACAGATCAATCTCGGTGCGCGCCTTGCCGGACAGCGCCGAAGTCACGACGGGCCATTCCGAAAAATGGTGTTCGTCAAGATTGACGGTGCTGCCGGCGGCGGAGCCGGCGTCCCGCTTGAGATAGAGGAAATCAAAACCAAGTTTGGTGCGTTGCCTGTCAATAAAACCCGATATTGCATCCGGATCGCCACTTGCCAGGGTTCTTTCGAAAGCGACCGAATTGCCAAGCGCCTGAATCCGTTCGCTGCTGGTTGCCAGAATGCTTTGCAGATACTGGTGCGCGATGGTCAATTCGCCATTCACCTTGGCGATAAGCAACTCATCGAATTTGCTGGACCAGCGCGCGATGGTTACACCAAGCAACAGCGGCAGAACCACCAGCATCGGAAGAATGGCAATCACCAGCAGCCGGACGCGCACCGACGACATCCATGCCGGATGGCGCCGGATTGTGTCGGGTGTGCCAGTGTCAGTCATTCCACATCGCGCATTTCCGGTCGATTGTCTTTCGCGAAATCCCCAATCGGCGAGCTGCCTCGGCCCTGTTGTTTCCGCTTTCTTCAAGAACCCTCAGAATGTGCTGCCGTTCGATCGATTGCAGGCTGTCGTCGGCTTGTTCCTTGTCAGGACCCGGACCGCTTTCGAAACCTGGCACGAACTCACCCAGGATAAGCGAACGCTCGATGAGGTTGCGCAGTTCGTGGACATTTCCCGGCCATTCGTAACGGGACAGCCCGCGCCGGATCGCGCTGGACAGCTTTATCGGTTTTACGCCCAGTTCGAACGAAATCTCGTTCATGAACTTATCGGTCAGTTCGTGAACATCCTCGAGGCGTTCGCGCAAGGGAGGCATTTGGATGTGCAGCACATTGATGCGATAGAATAGGTCCGCCCGAAATTCTCCCTTGGTCACGGCCTTGCGCAAGTCGGAGTTGTCGGCGAACACAAACCGGACATCGATCGGCACTTCGCGTTCAGACCCGACAGGTCGGATCCGTTTCGTTTCGATGACGCGCAGCAGCGCACTCTGGAATTCCAGGGGCAGTTCCGCCACTTCGTCCATGAACAGGGTTCCGCCACTGGCATTCAGGAACAGGCCTTCGCGTCGCGCTTCTTCATCGTCGCTGCCGCGATCCCTGACATGGCCGAAAAGTTCTATCTCCAGCATGTTGTCAGGGATGCCGGCGCAATTGAAGGTGACAAAGGGCCTGTCGGCGCGATCGGAAAGCGCATGCAGCGACCGTGCCGCGACCTCCTTGCCGGTGCCCGGTTCGCCCGTGATCAAAACCGTGCTGGGCATCGGTGCGACGCGCTTAAGCGTTTCGCGGATCGCGCTGATTTTTTCGGATTTTCCCAACAGGCGTTTGCCGCGCCGGTTTTCCCGTTCGCTGGACTGCAATTCGTGCCTGAGCAGGAAGTTTTCCCGTCGTAGCTGCATACGATCAATACAACGCGCAACGGCGTTGAGGATTTGGTTCGACCGGAACGGCTTCAGCACGAAATCGACGGCTCCGGCCTGAAGCGCCCGTATAGCGGTTTCAAGATCGGCAAAAGCAGTGATCAGGATGGCGTCGGCAAAAAAGCCGACCTTGCGCTGTTCGCGCAGCCAGTCGAGACCGCTTTTACCAGGCATCACATTATCCAGAATGACGACATCGAAATGCCCTTCGTCAAGCAGACGAGAGGCTTCTTCGGTGTTAGCGGCCTCGGCAACCTTTCGGCACCGGGGCTTCAGGATTTTGACCAGGAAATTCCGCATGCCGGGTTCGTCGTCGACGACAAGGATGGAAGCCTGTGACAACCACGGACCGAATTCCGGTCCGGTTGAAAGGTCGGTTGGCTGCAGTGTTTTCGTCATTATGACTCCGGTTGCGAATACTTTTACGGAGTTGAATGTTAGACATTAATCAGATTTGGGACAAACCTATTCTCGCCAATTCCGTGACCGGACCGTCAGTCCAGTGTCTGCCGGTAGCGTTTCAGGGCGACCGTGACAATGACGAGCATGATTATGGCCATGGCGAACATGTCGCTGGAAATGTCGGCAAGGTCCGCGCCCTTGAGCATGACCTTGCGCGTCAGACGCAGGAAATGCGTCGCCGGAATTGCCGTGCCGATGGTCTGCGCCCACCCGGGCATTCCGGCAAATGGAAACATGAATCCCGACAGCAAAATCGAGGGCAAAAGTGTAAAGAAGGATATCTGCATCGCCTGCATCTGCGATTTTGCGACCGTCGAGATCAGGAAGCCAAGCGCCAGATTGACCACGATATACAAGTTGAAACCGGCGAAAAAGGCGAAGGGACTACCGATGAACGGCACTTCGAACAGGAAATGCGCGGCCATCAGAAACACCAGTGTCTGCACATAGCCGACAAGGACATAGGGCATAATCTTGCCCAGCATTACCTCGAACGGGCGCACCGGCGTGGCGATCAGCGCCTCCATTGTGCCGCGTTCCGTCTCTCGCACGATGGCGACGGCGGTGATCATGACCATTGTCATGGAAAGGATTATGCCCAGCAGGCCGGGCACGATGTTTGTCGAGGTCCTGCCCTCGGGGTTGTATTGCTTGTGAACGGTTACGGAAAACGGGTCCGCTGCGCTGGCGGCATAGTGCAGCGGCCCTGTCAGGGTCTGGCGCACAGCCTTATCGACGATGCCCGATATCGCCCCAACCGCCGCGCCCGCCGCGGAAGGATCGGAGGCGTCCGTCGAGAGCAGTATTTCCGGCGCCAGACCGCGTACCACGTCACGCTCGAAGCCCGGCGGTATCACCACGACGAAACTGGCCGAACCGTCGCGGAGCGCGCGATCGCCGTCTTCCTGACTGGTGACGATGCCCTGAAAGTTGAAATAGGCCGAGGTTTTCATGCCCATCAGAACCGCGCGGGTCACGGGGCCCTGATCGGCCATCTCGACCAGAGTCGGAAGGTGCTTCGGATCAGAGTTTATGGCAAAGCCGAACAGCAGCAGTTGCATGATCGGAACGCCGATCATCATGCCAAAGGTGATGCGGTCACGACGCATCTGGACGAACTCTTTGAACAGGACCGCACCGAAGCGGGTGAACGAAAAGCTCATTCCGCTGCCTCCTTCGGCTCTGTGAAATTATCGGTTGCGGTGGCCATCAGATAGATGAAGGCCTCTTCCAGTCCGCCTTTCTGTTTTTGCCAGTGATATGTGCCCTTTTTCCGATGCTCGGCTGCCACGCGGTCCAGGGCTGCGCCGTCGGTGCTGGACACATGCAGCACCGATCCGAACCGCGCCACCTGCTCGACGCCTGCGGTACGGCGCATTTCGGCTTCCATTTTGGTGATGTTGGGGCCTTCGATCCGCCATGTGTTCAGACCGATCATGTCCGGAATATCCGGGGCAGGGCCGTCGATCAGTTTCTTGCCGTAGGCAATATAGGCGATGTAATCGCACTGCACCGCCTCGTCCATGTAATGAGTTGAGACCAGAACCGTTACGCCCTTGGCGGACAGGCGGCGAATCTCGTCCCAGAAATCGCGCCGCGCCTTGGGGTCGACGCCCGCCGTCGGTTCGTCGAGCAACAGAAGCTGCGGGTCGTGCAGCATGCAACAGGCCAGTGACAGGCGCTGTTTCCAGCCGCCCGACAGCGTGCCTGCAAGTTGATTGGCGCGATCGGTCAGGCCCAGTCCTTTGAGCGCGTCGTCGACATCGGTCTTGCGGTTCTTCATGCGATACATGCGCGCGATGAAGTCGAGGTTTTCGCGGATCGTCAGGTCTTCATAGAGCGAGAACCGCTGCGTCATGTAGCCGACGTTTTCCTTGATGCTCTGCGGTTCGGTCAGGATGTCGTAACCCAGACACTGGCCGCTGCCGCCATTGGGGATCAGTAGCCCGCACATCATCCGGATCGTCGTCGTCTTGCCGCTGCCGTTCGGGCCGAGGAAGCCGTAGATCGCGCCTTTGGGCACGTCCATGTCGAAATGGTCAACAACCGTTCGCGACCCGAAAGTCTTGGTCAGGCCGCGTACCGAAATTGCCATGTCTCCGGTATTCATGGGGCAGGCCTCAGCGTGACAGGCTGGCCCGGCAACAGGCCGTCGGCGTGTTCCAGCAGCGCCTCAGCACGGAACACCAGTCGCGCGCGTTCTTCGCGGCTGTAGATGATGGGAGGAGTGTATTGCGGGTCGGAAGCCATATAGGTGATCCGTGCCGTAATGCCGTCATCGCACCCGTCGCAGGTCACGCTCAGCAGGTCGCCGACACGGACCCCGGACCGCTCGGGTTCCGGTATGAAAAAAATCGCCTTCAGCCTGCCGGGAGGGAATAACGACAGGATCGGCGCGCCAGTTGCGGCAACCTCTCCGGCATCAAAGTAGACGCGGTCGACAATGCCGGCGACCGGAGCCTGGATGGTTCGGTCATCCAGATTTGACTTGGCGATGGCCGCCTGGGCGATTGCCATGTCCAACGACGCTTCAGCAGCCAGGCGCTGGGCGTCGCGGGCGGGCAGTTCCGCGACCTTCAACTGCGCCTGCAACTGTTCGATCTGCGCCACAGCGCGGTCAAGATTGGCGCGGTCTGTGTCCACCTGCGCCGGCGGAACAAGCCCGCGCGCCTGGAGCGCTGAGGACCGGTCCAGAGTGGTCTGAGCCAGCGTCTGGTCGGCATAGGCCTTGTGCAGGGACGCACGGATCACCTCGATCTCGGCTTCGCGGCTGCCGGTTTGCAGGTTGTCCAGATTGGCCTTCGCAACGGCGACGCCCGCTTCGGCGGACCGCAAGGCTTCCGTCTGCGCGGTTTCTTCAAGCTTCAGCAGCAGCTGTCCTTCGGTCACCGTGTCGCCCTCGGCCGCCAGAATGGAAACGATCCGCCCCGCGCCGGAAGGCGCGACATATACGTAATCAGCCTCGACATAGCCGTTATAAATTGGCCCCGTCGGCGCCCCGAACCCCGGAAGGATCAGCGCGAGCAGTCCGAAAAGAAAATCCTTTACCGCAGTCAAAGCCTTGCCTCCTCCGGTTCCAGACCGGCAAACAGGATCGTCAGATGGTTGTCGGCCAGCCGGTCGAGCGCCAGCCCGCCTTCGGGTTTGATGGAAAATACCTCGGCCATTACCAGATGCATCATCAGCGGCCCTAGAATACTTCGAATGGTCAATTCGGGATCAACCTTGCGGATATGACCGCCCTCAACGCCCTGTGCGATCAGTCGCGTCATTGCGGGCAGGGCGCGGTCGAGCACCTCTTCGCGGTACATCTGTGCAATTTCAGGGGCACCGACGGCCTCGCGGATCACCAGCTTGGGCACTGCAAAGACCTTGGGATCGTTCATGTTGCTTGCCAACATGCCGACCAACTGCCGGATCACAGGGCGGGGGTCGCCGCGATAATCGGCAATAACGCCCAGTGCCATGTTTGCGACCGGAACGACCGCCCGTCGCACCAAGCCCGCCAAAAGGGCTTTCTTCGAAGGGAAATATAGGTAGACCGAACCCTTCGACAGACCTGCGCGCTTCGCGACCTGATCGACGGTCGTGCGGGAGAACCCACGTTTTGTGAACAGCTCCAGCGCCGCATCCAGCACTTCGTCCGGGCGAGCTTCCGCACGTCGCCGGAACTTGGGCTTCCGGGGTTTTTCGGCGATCGGCGATGATGTTTTTTGCGACTCACATTTCATTTGCACTAAATAACTGACCGGTCAGTTACTTACAAGCTGGATGTTTACCCCCGGACCGATCAACGGATTTTGCTCTGAAATCGCTTCGAGATTTGTGGCGGTCGCGGCATTGACGATCCGACGGGGCTATTCCCGCCTGCGCAAGACCTGCGCCGGACGCGCGGTCAGCGGACGCCAGGCATAGGCCAGACCCGCAACCATCGTCGTCAGAGTGCCGCCGCCGACGATGGACAGCGCTGACACGATCTCCAGCCGATAGGTTGTCTCCATGACAAAAGTCATAATGCTCCAACCTGCGATGACACCGGCGAGAAGAGCGACTAGGCTTGCAGCGGCTCCCAGAATGGCGGAGCGGATCGCAAAACTGGCAAGGATTCTTGCCCGGGAACTGCCGACGGCTTTTAATACAGCCGACTCGAAAATCCGTGCCGGTTCCCCGGCAGCGGCAGCACCAAGAAGAACGATAAATCCGGTCAGCAAGGTAGCACCCGCGCCATAGGCGGTCGCGGCGGCGATACCGTCCAGCGCTGAGGCGACCCGCGCGATCGCATCGCGCACGCGGATCGCGGTGATATTCGGGTAATCTCCTGCAACATCGCGCAGCAGGGGTGCCTCGGCGGCTTCCTCGGCATAGACCGTAGCGATATTCGTGTGTGGAGCGCCTGCCAAAGCCGCCGGATTCAACATCAGAACAAAATTGATGCTGGCATCGGAAAAATCCACAATTCGGAAGTTGGCGATCCTTGCATCGATGTCGCGCCCCAGCACGTTGATGGTCAGCATGTCGCCCATGTTCAGCCCGATTTCCTGTGCCTCTTCCTCGGCAACGCTGACCAACGGCGGACCCGAATAATCCTCGGCCCACCATTCGCCTTGCGTGATCGTGGAATTTTCAGGCGGTGTTGCCGAATAGGTGATGCCGCGATCACCGCGTACAACCCAATGGTCGCCGGCGACCTCACGCGCCGAGACGCCGTTGATCTTGGTCAGGACGCCGCGCAACATGGGGGCGGTATCGACCCGCGACACGCGCGGATCGTTGGTTACGCGCTCCAGAAAGCCGTCAAGCTGGCTTTGCTGGATATCGACGAAGAAATAAGAGGGCGCCACCTCTGGCAGATCGCGTTCGATCGCGCTGCGCAAATTCGCGTCGACCTGTCCAATAGATGCCAGCACCGCCAGCCCGAGGCCCAGCGACAGCACCACAGACGTCGTTTCGCCGGATGGACCGCCGACCGACCCCATCGCCAGCCTCAGCGCGGTATGTCCACGCAATATTCGTGCCCGCGCCAGTCGTGCCGCCAGATATTTGACGCCCAGTGCCGCAAGGATCAGTACCGACAGTGCCGCCAATATGCCGCCCGCTGCCCACAGTGCGAGCCTCGGGGCGCCGGAGTACAGGGCGGCCAGCGCCACCAGCGCCACGGTAAGGGACAGGATGAGAATGAGGAAGAAAGGGCGTGGCCAGCCGCGCATCTGGCCCGCCGGATCGCGGAACAGGGCTGCAGCGCGGATCTCTTCGGCCTTGGCCAGCGGCCAGAGCGTGAAAATCAGGGCGGTCAAGGCGCCGTAAATCGCGGCTTCTGCCAATGGGGCAATATGGACGCCGATCGCGGCCTGAACCGGCAGGGCGGATTCAATGATCGGGGCTAACATAGCGGGCACCGCGGCTCCGAGTGCCAATCCGATGCCGATCCCTATCAGGGCCAGAACCCCGATCTGGATCAGGTAGATCAGGAAGATTGTCCGTCCACCAGCGCCCAGCGATTTCAGCGTCGCGATAACGGCGGTCTTGCCGTCCAGATAGGCCCGCACTGCCGCTGAAACGCCGACGCCTCCGACGGCTAGGCCGGCCAGACCGACCAGCACCAGAAACGATCCAATCCGTTCGATAAATCTCTGTACGCCCGGGGCTCCGTTGCGTCGGTCGTGCCAATGCGCGCCTGTTTGCTCGAACTTGGCATCGGCCTCTGCCTTCAGTCTTTCGAGGTCGGCCGCCTCTGGCAGGATCATCCGGTATTTCGTCTCGAATATCGAGCCGGGTTCCAAAAGTCCGGAATCCCGAAGTGCAGCTGTCGCTACGATGGTCCGCGGCCCGAGGCCAAAGCCGGCGCTGGCGTTGTCTGGCTCGTTGGCAATCGCTGCTGACAGATGGAACTGTTTTGTTCCCAGTTGGAAGGTGTCTCCAGCCGAAAGGCCCAGCCGGTCCATGAGCACCTTTTCCATCACTGCGCCGGGGCTAGTTCCCTGTCCCCGAAGCGCCTGATCAAGCGACATCTCCGGCGAAAGCCGGATTTCTCCATGGAGTGGATACAGATCATCGACGGCCTTGACCTGTGTCAGGGCGCGATCGGCGTCACTGCCGAGGCCGGCAACCGCCATGGATCGGAAATCCACGATTTCGGACACCCGATCGCTGATCGAGTCCATCCAATCGAGTTCGGTTTCGTCGGCAAAGCGATAGGTGAACTCCAGTTCGGCATCGCCGCCCAAAAGGACGGCGCCTTGCTGCGACAGGCCTTGTTCGATGCTGGTCCGCACAGAGCCGACCGCGGCAATGGCGCCGACCCCGAGCGCGAGGCAGGTTAGAAAGACCCAGAAACCGCGCAACCCGCCACGCAGTTCTCGAAGGGCGATACGAAGGGCGACGTGGTTCCTCATTCGGCGACCCTGCGCCGGTCGCTATCCTCGATGCAACCGTCGTTCAGGTGAATGATCCGGTCACAGCGCGCGGCCAGTTCCGGAGAGTGCGTTACCAGCACGATCGTTGTGCCGTATTTGTCGCGCAGGTTGAATAGAAGATCCATGATCACCCGCCCTGTTGCACCGTCCAGATTTCCGGTAGGTTCATCCGCCAGTAAAATCTCCGGTCGCGGGGCTGCCGCACGGGCAAGCGCCACGCGCTGCTGTTCGCCGCCAGACATCTGCGACGGATAGTGGTCCAGCCGTGCGCCGAGCCCGATTGAGCGCAATTCGGCTTCGGCGCGCTCGAACGCATCCTTCGCACCCGCCAACTCCAGAGGGGTTGCGACATTTTCCAGTGCAGTCATTGTCGGAATGAGGTGGAAAGATTGAAAGACCACGCCCATATGACTAAGACGAAAACGGGCGAGGGCGTCTTCGTTCATCGTTGTCAGTTCCTGGCCGAGCGCCAGCACAGTTCCGCCGGTGGCGCTTTCAAGGCCGCCCATGAGCATTAGGAGAGAAGACTTGCCTGACCCGGACGGCCCGACCAGCCCCAGCGTTTCTCCTCGGGTGACATCCAGCGTGATGCCTCTCAAAATCTCTACTGCGCCAGCATTGCCCGACAGTGTGAGTTCTGCGTCTTTGAGCGACAGGACCGTCTCGGCCATATTGGAATTCCTTAAATTTATCCGTTCTTTGGTATATTGGGCGGGCGGGGATCTTCGCAAGCTCACAATCGCGTTATTTCTTCTGATCGCGTCGGCCTTTCCGCTTCTGGCGCAGCCGGTCGTCATCGCGGCATTGGGCGACAGCCTGACTCAGGGTTACGGTTTAGCTCCCGAAGAAGGCTTCGTTCCGCAGTTGGAAAAATGGCTGCGCGAGCAGGGCCATGACGTCCGGATTCTGAACGCCGGTGTTTCGGGCGATACGACAGCGGGCGGGCTGTCGCGGGTAGAATGGACCCTGACGCCGGAAGTAGATGCGATGATCGTTGCGCTCGGCGGGAACGATGTTCTGCGCGGAATTGATCCTGCTTCCAGCCGCGAGAACATCGACGGTATCATGCGCATCGCATCCGGCCTTGACCTGCCGGTCCTGCTGGTCGGGATCGCCGCGCCGGGCAATTACGGGGCGGACTACCAGCGCGCTTTCGATGCAATCTATCCTGAACTTGCGGATCAATACGGTGCGCCGGTCTATCCGAATTTTCTGGCGGCGATTGCGAAAGAGGGCGCGCCGATGTCGCCTGATCCGGAATTTCTCCAGCCTGACAACCTCCATCCGAATGCCGATGGTATTCAGCGAATTGTCCGTTCCATAGGTCCGAAGGTGTTGGAGCTGATCGGACGCGTTGAGAAGTGATTTTCGACGGCACTGCGGAAACCACTCTAACAGGGCAAATTAAATGTCATGTAACAATATATTGCAGGTAATACATAATGTATTGGATTTGGTTCCGAATTTAAGGGTTTGATCTTATATTGATTGGTGTGCGGTCCAGATTTCCATTGTTCAACATGCTCGAAAATTGCCGAGGTAAAGGGTGAACTGTTGCTGGAAGCTGCAAAAAATGTCCCGAAAACCACTGTCTTGCGTCCGGAAAAATCACGGCTAAACCAGTTGCATATAGGCCAGAAGGTGCAATGATGGCCGCATGACAAACGACCAGATTATGCTCTTCACCCTTTTTGCCGGAGTTTTCGGCATGCTCCTCTGGGGCCGCTGGCGCTATGACCTCGTTGCGTTTTGCGCGCTCCTGGTCGCGCTCGTGCTGGGCTTGGTTCCGACCTCAGAGGCATTCTCGGGCTTTGGCCATCCGGCGACGATCATCGTGGCGCTGGTTCTGGTTATCTCGCGCGGGCTGATGAACTCCGGAGCGATCGATCTGATTACAAAACGCCTGATACATACCGGCCGGTCCTTCACGGTTCATATCGCCGTGATGGCGGGGATAGGAGCGGTCCTGTCTGCCTTTATGAACAACGTGGCGGCAATGGCCCTGCTGATGCCCGTCGATATTCAGGCGGCGGCGAAGGCCGGGCGATCCGTCCGCCGTACGCTGATGCCGCTGTCCTTCGCTACGATATTGGGCGGGATGGTGACGCTGATCGGAACGCCGCCGAATATCATTATCGCCTCGTTTCGCGAACGCGCGGTGGGTGAATCGTTTGGCATGTTCGATTTTGCGCCGGTCGGCCTGACCGTCTCAGTTGTCGGCATCATTTTTGTCGCCACCGTCGGATGGCGGCTGATGCCGAACGGAGAGAACGAGAAGAAAGGAAGGGAAACCCACGTTGAACTGGAGGGTTACATCGCTGAACTGGTCGTTCCGAAAAAATCCAAGGTGGTCGACAAGAAGGTGCGTGATCTTTACGAGGCCGCCGACGAACATGATGCGGCTATTCTGGGCGTTGTCCGCAACGGGCAGCGACTGGGCGGCTTTGGTGCCGAAATTGTCCTCCGCGCGAAGGATATTCTTATTGTAGAGGCGACGGCAGAGGATATCGACAGTTTCCGCGGCACGGTCGAGCTTGAGTATTTCGGGGAAAAATCCGGAGAGGATGCCGTCTTGGGCGGACTGGAACTGATGGAAGTCGTCGTCCCGAGCGATGCCCGCATTGTCGGGCACTCTGCTATTTCTTTGAGGTTGCGCGCCCGGCGCGGTTTGGCCCTGCTTGGGATTTCGCGGCAGGGCAAGCGTTTCGGTAAACGTGTGCGGCATGAACCGGTCAGGGCGGGCGACATCCTGTTGCTGATCGGGCCGAATAGCGCCTTGCACGACGCGGTTACATGGATGGGTGTTCTGCCCCTGGCGGAGCGCGGGTTGAGTGTGACCCAGCACCGGCAAGCGTGGCTGGCAATCGGTATTTTCGCGACCGCCATTGCAATCTCTGCCCTTGGCTGGTTGTACCTTGCCACTGCGCTCGCGATTGTCGTCGCGCTTTATGTGGTTCTGGACATCGTTCCGGTCCGCAACGTCTATGACCATATCGAGTGGCCGGTCATCGTCCTGCTGGGCAGTATGATTCCGCTGGGCGTCGCACTGGAAAATTCGGGCGGTACGGAAATGATCGCGACACAGATCAACGCCCTGACTGCGGGCCTGCCGGCTTGGGCTGTACTTACAGTGCTGATGGTCGTGGTCATGACCCTGTCGGATGTCTTGAACAATACGGCTACAGCGGTGATCGGAGGGCCGATCGCGGTCGATGTCGCATCGCAACTGGGGGTCAATCCCGACCCATTCCTGATGGCCGTGGCAATTGCCGCATCCTGCGCATTCCTGACGCCCATCGGGCACAAGAACAACACA
>JAHEFH010000139.1 GCA_024640245.1 Paracoccaceae bacterium
TGATCTTCAGAAAGCTCAAGGAATTGGAGAACCACATTTCCGTCAGCGTGGTCAGCCCCGACATGCTCGATGACGGCTGGACCTTTGACGACAGTTTCTCCGGCACAACCGGTGACACACTGATGGGCTTGGATTTCCTGCGAGAGGTCTACCTGAAAGAAGCCCCCGGAATGACCGGCCGCGTGACCGTACCTGTTCTTTGGGACAGGAAACGCCAAACCATCGTCTCCAATGAATCGTCCGAGATCATCCGGATGTTCAATTCGGCTTTCGACCATATCACCGGCAACACCCGGGATTACTGGCCCGAAGAATTGCGGGGCGAAATCGAGGACGTGAACCGCAGAGTCTACAGGAACGTGAACAACGGCGTCTACAAATGCGGCTTTGCCACAACCCAGGCCGCATATGACGAGGCCGCCAAGAACCTGTTCGACACATTGGATTGGCTGGAAGACCGTTTATCGAGGTCGCGCTATCTGACGGGGAACCGCATCACGGAAGCGGACTGGCGGTTGTTCGTGACCCTGCTGCGCTTTGACAGCGTCTATCACCTGCATTTCAAATGCAATCGCAACCGGCTGGTGGATTTTCCGAACCTCTGGGGTTTCACGCGTGAACTCTACCAGTGGAAGGGCATCGCCTCGACGGTGCAGATGGACCACATCGTGCGCCACTATCACTATAGCCACGAATCGATCAATCCGAACCGCATCATTCCGATCAACCCCGTGATCAACTGGAACCAACCGCACGGGCGCGACCGGATTTCGCAAATCGCCCCGCCGACTGGCCGTAATGCTCCACCATCGCGGCCAGATCGTCCGGCGCGACAGGGCTATTCAGGAACCCGCGCGTATTCGGAATAATGTCGAAGATCGACCCGTCCGAGAAGAAACTGTTCGACGTCACCACGATGATTGCGATTTCGGGACTGCGATAGGTCGCGAGGTCCGAAATCGACAACACGCTACAATTCGGGGTCAAGAGGTTGATCACCAACACATCAAAGCATTGAAACCGCAGAGCGTTAATGGCGGTTTCTTCGTCTTTGGCAAGCACGGTGACCGCGCCCTGGCGTTCCAGATGGTCACACCAGATGCGACCTATAGCTTCATTTGATTCTACAACAAGTACATACATGACATCCCGCTACCCGACCGATTTACCCCATCTTAACCATCAAGAAGATTGATTAATATTTTACTAATTTTGTTAACCTTTCGGTTGGGATTGCGTTTCTGACGGGAATTTGCTCAAACGGGGCGGCCAAGTTCCGGGAAGTGAAAATGCCGACGACAATTACGGTTTGTGATACCTGTAAACGCGAGAATTGGGATCCGGCGACGGACCCCAAAACCGACGGCGAAAAGCTGGCCGAGATGGTCGAACAGGCCGCCTCGGGCACCGAGGGCGTGACGGTTCGTCGGCACTCCTGCCTTATGGGCTGCGACCATGGCTGCAACATCGCGATTCAGGCGGAGGGCAAGCTGAACTATGTCCTTGGCCGGTTCGAACCCGACCAGAGCTCGGCCGAAGGCATCGTCGGCTATGCGGCGCTGCACGCGCAGAGCGACAGCGGGCAAGTGCCCTACCGGACCTGGCCGCAGGCGATCAAGGGCCATTTCGTGGCGCGCCTGCCAGTGCTGCCACCCGCTTCGGAACCGGAATGACGGCCCCGGCACAGCGCGACCACGGTGGCGGGCTGGACGCCGCCATTGCACGTTTCGGCGGACGCAAGGAAGACTGGATCGACCTGTCGACCGGCATCAACCCGTGGCCCTATCCGATCGGGGATATTCCCGACTGCGCCTGGCACAACCTGCCTGACAGCACCGCCATGCAACGGCTGTTGTCGGCTGCTCGCAGGTTCTGGAACGTGCCGGACGGTGCGGGGATCGTCTCGGCCTCCGGCGTGTCGGCACTGATCGTGCAACTGCCGGCGCTGGGCTCCGGGCGTAGCGTCAGTATCGCCAAGCCGACCTACAACGAACACGAGGCCGCCTTTTCCGCCGCAGGATATGCGCTGTCGGACACGGGCACGGCGCAGGTATTCGTCCACCCGAACAACCCCGACGGCAGACGCTTCAGCGAATCTGCAGTCATGGCCAAACATCGCAACCTGACCATCATTGACGAGAGCTTCTGCGATTGCACGCCCGAGGCCTCTTTGGTCCGCCTGACAGAGCAACCAGGCGTGGTCGTCCTTAAAGGGCTGGGCAAATTCTGGGGCCTCGCGGGGATGCGACTGGGTTTTGCCATCGCCCGTCCGGACAGCATCGCGGCCCTGCGCGATCACCTTGGTCCATGGGCGGTTTCCGGTCCTGCGTTGCACATCGGCGCGACCGCGCTCGAGGATTACGACTGGGCCGCGGCGACCCGCGCGCGCCTGCAACGAGCAGCCCAAAGACTTGACGGGATAGCGGCCGAGGGCGGACTGTCGTTGATCGGCGGAACCGACCTTTTCCGACTTTATTCCTGTTCCAATTCCGACACAGTATTCCGAAAACTGGCCGCCGAACGCATCCTGACGCGGACATTCCCCTATTCGAAAAACTGGATTAGGCTAGGATTGCCAGGCGGCGAGCCCGACTGGCAGCGCTTGTCGCTTGTATTAGGAGAGTGAGTTGAATTTTTTCCTTGTCGTCCTGCTGGCACTTATTCTGGATGCCGCGATTGGCGACCCACCGCGCATTTGGGACCGCTACAAACACCCCGCCGTCCTGATGGGCGATGTCATCGAGTGGCTGGACCAGAAGCTGAACCGTGGCAAGTACCTCAAAGCCAGGGGATTTGTCGCAATCGGTTTGGCCAGCCTTCTGGCGATCGCGATCGGCATGCTGATTGTGGCGCTGCCGAATGACGGTCCCATCGGCATGGTAAACGGCGCGCTTCAGGTCATCATTGCCGCAACCTTGTTGGCGTTTAACGGTTTGGCGGGGCATGTTTCCGCAGTTTCCGTCGCTTTGGAGGAAGGCCTTGAGCAGGGTCGCGAGGCAGTCAGCCATATCGTCGGGCGCGACACCTCCGACATGACCGAAAGCGACGTCGCGCGCGCCGCCGTTGAAAGCGCCGCAGAGAACCTGTCGGATGCCGTAGTCGCGCCGCTCTTGTGGCTCCTGATCTTCGGCATGCCCGGGTTGCTGTTCTACAAGATGGTCAATACCGCCGACAGTATGATCGGTCACAAGAACGAGAAATACGTCGATTTCGGCTTTGCCGCCGCCAAGCTGGACGATCTGCTGAACTGGATTCCGGCGCGGGTCACGGGATTTCTGATCTGCCTGTCCTATTTTTCGCAAAAGGCCATGAACATTATGGTCTATCAGGCCGACCTGCACCGCTCGCCCAACGCAGGCTGGCCAGAGGCCGCTATGGCAGGGGTGCTGGAAATATCGCTGTCCGGACCGCGCACCTATGGTGGCGAAGTCAGCGACGATCCATATCTGAACCCGTCGGGGCGACGCGACCTGATCGCGACCGACATCGACGATGCGGTCAAGGTCCTTTTCCGGACGGTATTGGTGATTGCCGGTATTTTGGCGGTCCCAACATTGTTGACGCTATTGTTCTAAGGCTGCGGCAGGACCCGCCAAGATAGCAGAGATCATTCTAAATACGTTGCGCTATGAGCGGTAATACGTAGCACGGCACAGTAATGCCGGGCCGCTAAAACGTGGCGGTCCGCAGCCCGACGACAAGTGTCAGTTTGTTCTGGCCGCCGTCATGGGAAAAATGGATATCCTCGGTGAGGCTCTTGATCAGGAACCAGCCAAAACCTCCGTCCGGCATCTCGGACAAGGCATATTTGTCCGTGTTCAGGGACACTTCGTCAGGCGGACCGTCGAATGGTTTTCCGCGGTCCACTATCTGAACCGAAAGAGTCTGTGCCCGCAGAGTCGCCTTGATCTGTATATGACCTTTTTGCTCGGACCCGTAGGCGTGTTCGATAACGTTGTTCAGCGCCTCGGCCAGAACCAGCATCACATCACCGATGCAATCTGATTCGACATTCTCCTGCTCCAGCCATTTACCGACACGCGAAACCGCCTCGCTCGCCAGACACAGATCGCTGTAGATATTCAGGTCAAGCGTCGGGCGATGTTGGGTCCTGCCGTAGGTCGCCACGGCAGCACCGTGTCTGGTGTAGTTCATTTAGGTCGCCCTCTCCTGCTCCTGGACAATCGCATCGTCAATTGTCCTGTGGATATTGAAGATGCGATTCATGTGGGTCAGGTCGAACACCTTCTTTACCGGTGGTGTAAGGCCTGAAACCTCGAATACCTTTTCCGGGGACATACGCTTCAGCACGGAAATCAGCGCGCCCAAACCGGAACTGTCCATGAATTCGATCCGCGACATATCGAGCACTATATGAGTCGCGCCGCTTTCCGAAATATCATGCATAATTGCCTTGAAGCTGACGACGGAGGGAGCGTCCATACGTCGGTTAAAGGGCTTCACGATCGTGATCGGTCCGTTTTTTGAAATTTCCATTTTCATAAATCTCTCCAACTGGCGGCTTGCCAAAGACTCGGGATCAAGCATGAAACAGATTTCCTACCAAAGTCTTTTCGTCGCCGACGAAAGTTGGACTTTGCGGAATAAAATAGTTCAAATTTAACCTTGTTTTTAATCCGGAGAGAGGTCATGTCCCGTTCCGGCGAACCGGATATGGCCGTGCCGGTCGCGCAAGGAGCGCATCGTCAACTTCAGGAAGGGCTAGACGCCGATGGATTTGGAAGAGAACTATGACGACCTCGGCAAACGCATCCTCGCGCTCTGCGAGGGCGAAACCGATCAGGTGGCCCTTATGGCGACCATCGCCTGCGAGGTTTACGCCGCCGACAGCCGATTCGACTGGGTCGGATTTTACCGCAGCGTCGGAAACGACATTCTGAAGATCGGGCCTTTTCAGGGCGGTCACGGCTGCCTGACAATTCCCTTCTCAAAAGGCGTCTGCGGCGCCGTAGCCAGCAACGAAAAACCCTTGAACGTACCGGATGTCGATGCGTTTTCAAGCCACATCGCCTGCTCTTCCAGCACCCGTTCCGAACTGGTTCTGCCGGTTTTCAACCGCAGTGGAGAGCTGATCGGAGTCTTCGATATCGACAGTGATCAGCCGGCGGCATTTCTGGCCGAGGATCAGGAACGGTTGCAGGCCATTCTCGATGCTGTCTTCCGCCAATTGCCCTGACGTGAGACTGCGGCGGGTGATCTAGCCTGTGACAGCGTGACAAGCTTGAGATAGACTGCCGTTATAACAGAGCAGTCCGGGGCCATTTCCGGAAACCTGCCGGAATTTCCGAGGAAAAATATATGACCGCCGACACCCCCAGCGCCACCAAAATGATTGTCGCACCACATTCCGAGCCACGGATCTTCACATCGGCTCGCGACGCCGTCGATGCCGTGACAGAAATCTATCGCGATGCGCGCAAGTTCTTGACAGAGAAGTTCAATGCGGTGGCGGCGGGCGACGGAGGGGATTGCCGGTATCGGGCCTATTATCCCTACATCCAGATTACCACCACCACGCACGCCAAGGTCGACACCCGACTGTCCTTCGGCCATGTCTCCGAGCCGGGAACCTATTACCTGACGCTGACCGACCCGATGCTGTTCCGCAACTACCTGATGCAGCAAATCTCGATCTTGTTGGAGAACCACAATGTTCCTGTCACGGTTGGCGTGTCCGACACGCCGATCCCGCTGCACTTTGCGCTCGACCGGGACCAGATACTGATAGAACTGGACGAGGCGAAGTTGCAAACGCCCCTACGCGATATCTTCGATGTACCGGACCTCAATACGATCAACGACCGGGTCGTGAACACCGGCACTACCGTATCCGGCGGCAGGTACAAACCCTTGGCGATGTTCAATGCCCAGCGCGTCGATTATTCATTGGCGCGGCTGGCGCACTACACGGCAACCGATCCGGTGCATTTCCAGAATTTCGTGCTGTTTACAAACTACCAGTTCTACATCGACGATTTCATCGCATTCGCGGAAAAGGCGATCACCGATCCTGCTTCCGGCTACGAAACCCTCGTATCTCCTGGCAACCACATTGCCACCGCGCAGAACCCGCGCGCCAACCGCCCCGTCACACCACCACAGATGCCAGCCTATCACCTGACCCGCAAGGACGGCAGCGGTATCACATTGGTCAATATCGGCGTCGGGCCGTCCAACGCCAAGACTGCCACTGACCATATTGCGGTACTGCGCCCGCATGCCTGGGTTATGCTGGGCCACTGTGCCGGTCTGCGAAACAGCCAGAACCTTGGCGATTACGTGCTCGCGCATGCCTATGTGCGCGAGGATCAGGTGCTGGACGCCGACCTGCCGATCTCGGTCCCGATCCCGCCGCTGGCGGAAATCCAGATCGCGCTGGAACAGGCGGTGGCCGAAAAGACCGATCTGTCCGGCTATGCTCTGAAGCGCGTGATGCGCACCGGCACGGTGGCCAGCGTCGACAACCGCAACTGGGAGCTTCAGGAAAACACCGGTCCGATACACCGGCTGTCACAGTCACGCGCCATCGCGCTGGATATGGAAAGCGCGACCATCGCCGCCAACGGTTTCCGGTTCCGCGTACCCTATGGCACCCTGCTCTGCGTGTCCGACAAGCCCCTGCACGGAGAACTGAAACTTCCCGGTATGGCGACCGGTTTCTATAAGAAACAAGTCGCCCAGCACCTGTCGATAGGCATTCGTGCCATGGAGCTCTTGCGTGAAATGCCGCTTGAAAGACTGCATTCCCGCAAACTTCGGAGCTTCAACGAGACCGCTTTTTTGTAAAAACAGCCGAAACACCCCTGTTTTGTGGCTTTTTTGCACTTATTCGAAGCGCGAATTTGTTGAGTTGGTATACAATATCTTGTTTAATGCACTTGGACGTCCAACAAGGGCTTGTCGAATACTCAACAAACAGGAGCAGTATAATGACTCAGAAACCGATGACAAAAACACAACTCGTTGCCGCACTCGCAGAAGC